>JAZTWB010000073.1:0-5152 GCA_045635645.1 Faecousia sp.
CGGGTGTCGTTGGGGACAAAGAGGGTGTCTGCCAGCATTTTTTCCACCACAGGGTGGCGGCCCTCGGTAATGGAAATGTCACTGCCTAATGTGATTTCCGGGCGGCAGTAGTTGTTCTTTGCTGCCACGGTTGCCAGAGAGCAGAGGGCGTCCACCGCAGCCACAGCCGCTGCAGCGGTCTGTACACGGGCGGCCTGCTGCACCAGATACTCCCGCAGCCGGGTGAAAATCTGATACTCCAGCGCGGCGCAGCGGTCCTTGGCGGTAAGCACCTGCTCCTCCAGCTCCTTCAGCTCGGGGGTGATGTAGCGCTCGTTGTTGGCAAGGGTCTGCCGGCGGATATAGTGCTCCGGCACTTGGTTTACAAAGGATTTGGATACCTCTATGTAGTAACCGAACACCCGGTTGTAGTTGACGCGCAGGGTGCGGATGCCGGTCTTTTCCCGCTCGGTTGCCTCAATGGAGGCCATAATGCTGGCGCCGCCGTCCATAATCTCCCGCAGGCGGTCTACTTCCTCGTCAGCGCCCTTGCGAATGATGCCGCCCTCCCGAACAGTCAGGGGCGCATCGTCGGCAATGGTTTGCTCGATAAGGGTTGCGCAGTCGGTCAGCGGGTCGATGGTCTGCTCCAGCCTTTGCAGCAGGGGAGATTTTGCCCGCTCCAGCAGCTGCTTTACCTCCGGCAAAGCCCGCAGACCGCCGGCAAGACCCAGTAGGTCACGGCAGTTGACCGTGCCGGTGACGATCCGGGTCATCACCCGCTCCAAATCGGTGACGTATTTGAGCGCTTCTGTCAATTCGCCCCGACCTACGGTGTCGTTTACCAGCTCCTCCACTGCGTTCTGGCGGCTGATAATTTCACTTGCGTCCAGCAGGGGCTTTTCCAGCCAGCTGCGCAGAAGTCTGCCGCCCATAGGGGTGCGGGTCTTGTCCAGTACCCACAGGAGCGTTCCCTTTTTATCCTTGGCGCGCAGGGTCTCCTGCAGCTCTAAGTTCCGGCGGGCGTCCATGTCCAGCTCCATAAAGCGGCCGGTGGTGTAGTATTGCAGCTCCCTGATGTGGGAGAGGTTGGTCTTTTGCAGGGTCTGCAGCAGCTGCAGCAGGCTGCCGGCAGCCATAATGGCCTCCTGCAGTCCGCCCAGACCCAGCTGCTCTGCCGACTGTCCAAACTGCTGCATCAGCGCATTTTGGGCAAGGTCAAGCTGAAATTGCTCCGGCTTTCCCTCGCCCAGACAGCAGTGCAGCCGGTGGCGGAGGGCGTCGTTAATCACGTCGCAGTAAGCGCCCTCGCCGTAGCGGATTACCTCCGAGGGGGAGAAGCGGCCCAGCTCCGAGGCGGCAGCGGGGGCATCTGCGCAGACAGTGACGTAAAACACGCCGGTGGAGATGTCACAGAAGGCAAGGCCCAGCTGTGTACCTTCTCCGTACAGGCAGGCAATATAGTTGTTGCGGCTTTCCTCCAGCATACAGCTTTCGGTGACTGTGCCGGGGGTGACAATCCGGGTCACATCCCGCTGCACGATGCCCTTTGCCTGGGACGGGTCTTCCATCTGCTCGCAGATGGCAACCTTGTAGCCCTTTTGCACCAACCGGGCAATGTAGGAATCCACAGAGTGGTATGGCACGCCGCACATAGGGGTCTGCTCACTTTCGGGCTTGTTTCTGTCCCGGGTGGTCAGGGTCAAATCCAGCTCTTTGGCAGCCAGCTTTGCATCGTCATCGAACATCTCATAGAAATCGCCCAGACGGAAAAAGAGAATGCAGTCCTGATTGCGCTCTTTGATGGTGAAATACTGCCGGCGCATAGGGGTCATTTCCTGGGTTTTGTTTGCCATCGTGTTCAGTCCTTCCTGATTTCACCGGTCAAGCTCCAGGTGGTGGCGCCGGTGATGGTAACGGGAACGAAGTTCCCAATCAAAGCATTATCGCCCATAAGTCTCACCAGCCGGCCGCCTTCAGTGCGGGCGGTGAGAAATTCCTTGTCTGTGCCGTCAACCAGACAGCGGAGGGTTTTGCCTACGTAGGCGCTGTGAAGCTGTTCGGAAATGCTGTTTTGCACAGCGCAAAGCCGGTCAAACCGGCGGTTCTTTTCTGCTTTTGGAGTGGGGTCGTCCATCGTGGCAGCGGGTGTGCCGGGACGGGGGGAGAAGATAAAGGTAAACAGGGAATCGTAGTGCACCTGCTCGATAAGGGAAATGGTCTGCTCAAATTCTTCCTCTGTTTCGCCGGGGAAGCCCACAATCACGTCAGAGGTGAGCACCAGCTCCGGCATTACGGACTTTGCGTAATTGACCGCCTCCAGATAGGTTTCCCGGTCGTAATGGCGGTTCATCGCCTTCAGCACCCGGGAAGAGCCGGACTGGAAGGGAAGATGCAGCTGCTTGGCAATTTTGGGATAGGCAGCCATTGTGTCAAACAGTTTTTTCGAGGCGTCCCGGGGGTGACTGGTCATAAAGCGGATGAGGAAATCGCCCTCCATAGATGCAATCTTTGCCAGCAGGTCTGCAAAATCCACACCCTGGTCCAAGTCCTTGCCGTAGGAGTTTACATTCTGACCCAACAGGGTAATGTCCTTTACACCGCTTTCAATCAGCGCCTTGCACTCGGCGAGAATGTCCTCCCAGCGGCGGCTGCGCTCTCTGCCACGCACGTAAGGCACAATGCAGTAGGTGCAGAAATTGTTGCAGCCGTACATAATGGACACCCAGGCTTTCAGCTTGCTGTCCCTGTGCTGGGGCAGACCCTCTGCAATGGAGCCGGGCTCATCTTCTGTAAAAAAGCTGCGCTTTCCTGTAAACAGCACCCGGGCAAGCAGCTCCGGGAACTGCCACAGATGGTGGGTGGAAAACACGCCGTCCACGTGGGGATAGCTGTTTTTAATACGGGTGACCACAGCCTGCTGACCTGCCATACAGCCGCAGAGGAATATTTTCTGACCGCTGTGGCGGCGTTTGGTGTGGGTTAGTGCGCCTAAGTTGCCGAACACCCGTTGCTCCGCGTGCTCCCGAATGGCGCAGGTGTTCATCACCACTACGTCTGCGCCCTCGGCGCAGTCTGTAATGGCGTAACCGCTTTCTATCAGCATACCCCGAATCCGCTCGGAATCGGCCTCGTTCTGCTGACAGCCGTAGGTCTCCACATAGGCGGTGGGAACAGTGTTTCTTCCCTGCCAGTAGCTCTTTATTTCAGCGCAGAAAGACAGCTGCGCAGACAATTGTTCCTTTGTAATAACTGTGGTTTTTCCCATAGGGGAGCAGCTCCTTGTATATATAAGTTCTCAATATAAAATAATAGCATTTTTTTGGGGTTTTTGCAAGGGGCAGGAATGGAAAAAGTGGGAATATGAACATTTTGGAAACAGTATTGCTTTTGTTTCCGAAACGTGGTAAACTATGTAAGAATTACCCCCTTACGGGGAGAAAGAGGAATGATTATGGTTTGTAAATTTTGTTTTGCCGAACTGGAAGATGATGTGACCGTCTGCCCCCAGTGCGGCAAAGAACTGAGCGAGGAAACCCCGCAGGAGCCGGCGGAGGAAACCGTTACTGAAATTTCTGAGGAAACGACCGAGGAAGTGGCAGAGGAAGCTACCGAGCAGCCTGCGCAGAAGCCCAAGGTGTGGAAGATTGTTCTGGCAGCCGTGGGCGGACTGGTGCTGCTGGCGGCGCTGGTTGGCGCTGTGCTGTACGGTCTGGGCATTGAGCTGAAGCTTCCGCAGAATGATATTTACAGGAAGGACTCCTACACGGTAGAAAACGCAAAGCTGGAGGAGAAAGTTGACACAGTGGTGGCAACCTACGGCGATTTGCAGCTTACCAACGGTGAGCTCCAGGCCTACTACTGGATGAGCGTGTACGATTTTCTCGATCAATACGGTTATTATGCGAGTATGATGGGTCTGGATCTGTCCAAGCCTCTGGATCAGCTCGTGTATGATGAAGAAACCGGTATGACCTACCAGCAGGCGTTTTTGGAGGATGCGCTGGCGGCCTGGTATCAGTACGCAATGCTGGTGCAGTCCGCAAAGGAAAACGGCTTTGCCCTCAATGAGGAGCAGAAGAAGATGGTGGAATCCTTCCGGACGGATCTGCAGGAAACGGCAAAGACAAACGGCTATACCGATATGCAGGAATTTATAGATAAGGAATTCTTCCCCGGCAGCTCTGAGGAAGCTTACCTGAAATACAATGAGTTTGGCTTTACCGCACTTTGCTACTACGATTCTCTGACACCTACCCGGGACGAGCTGGAAGCTTACTACACCGCCCACGAGAGTGAGTTTGCGGAAAAGGGTTTTGCTAAGGAAAACGGCGACTATTATGATGTGCGTCATATCCTTGTGGCCATTGAGGGTGGAACAGAGGGAGAAGACGGTGTGATCACCTATTCGGATGCAGAATGGGAGGCCTGCCGCGCCAAGGCCCAGAAAATGCTGGATGATTTCTTAGGTGGAGAAACGGTAAACGAAACCGTGTTTGCCGATTTGGCCGCAAAAAATTCCGCAGACCCCGGCTCTGCCAGCAGCGGCGGCCTGTATGAAAAGCTTACGAAAGATACCAATTTTATTGAGGGCTTCAAGAATTGGTACCTGGAGGAAGGCAGAAAGGCCGGCGATACCGGACTGGTAAAGAATACGGAAAGCTCCACCCAAGGCTACCACATTATGTACTTCTGCGGCAATGGGCCTATCTGGGAGTTTGAGACGGAGACGGCAATGCTGAAGGAAAGAGTCAACAACGTGTATGAGCAGGCAGAACAGAAGTGGTCTATGAAGGTCGATTATAAGAAGATTGCTCTGGGTCACGTAGAGCTGCTGGCACAGTAAAAAAAGAACACTGGCACATCAATGCGATGTGCCAGTGTTCTTTTTTGTGGGGGATTAGTACATTCCGCCGCCCTGAGCAGCAGCTGCCATAGCAGCGGCATCCGCCTCGGGGTTGGGCTTGTCGGCGACCAGGCTTTCGGTGGTCAGCACGCAAGCGGAGATGGATGCGGCATTCTCCAAGGAGGAACGGGTGACCTTGGTGGGATCAACGATACCGGCAGCTACCATGTCCCCAAACTGCACGGTGTAAGCGTTGTAGCCGTAGCCGACCTTCTTTGCGTTGCGGATCTTCTCGTAGACCACGGAGCCGTCAACACCGGCGTTCTC
>JAZTWB010000074.1:0-14539 GCA_045635645.1 Faecousia sp.
CCATACAGGTGGGGCTGCCGCACTCCTTACAGTTCTTCTTAGGAGACAGCTTAAAAATATCAAGACCTTTCAAAGCCATTGTATGTATCCTCCTTCCGATTAGACGAGTTCAGTGATGAACTTCTTGATGGTAGCCACGGACGCGGGGTGACGCAGAACAACTGCATCGGCACCGCCGGTCAGGTCTGCAGCTGCGGTAGCCACTTCCATAGAAATGGCGCGCTCCTCACGGCAGCCCCAAGCGGGCTCGTCTTCTTCAGAAGCTGTGGATTCCTTAACACCCCAGGTGTCGTTGCAAACGGCAGCCAGGATGGGCATCTGCAGGTCAGCATCGGACTGGGCCAGAGCAGCCAGACGGATACGGTCGAAGGTGGAAGCGGCGTACTCATAGCCGTAGCCCACAGCAGCGGTACCGATATCCATAACAACACACTCGGGATTGACGTTCAGACCCTTGAGCATAATGTTCAGCTGCTTTGCCAGGTTGATGTCGTCAGCAGTCTCAGCGCCCAGCTTCTGGCCGTTTGCCAGAGCAACAGCAGCGCCGACGGTCTTGTAGTTTTCGTTCTTTGCGGCCATAAACAGAACGTTCTTGCCGGCCAGAGCCTCAGCCAGAGCAGGCAGCAGCTCGCCGTCCTTCTCCATATTCTTGGAGCCCATAACCACGATAGGCTTGGTCACGACCTCGGCAACAGCCTTGGCATCGGCAACACAGTCAGCAACAGAGCGGTTTGCGCCGTTGGGATCTGCGCCTGCAAAGTTCAGGCAGATGAAGTCGCAGCCTTCGATGGTCTCAGCCTTCTTGGCATAGTCAGCCATCGTGGTGCAGCCTGCGTAGAAAGCAGCCAGCTCAGGCCAGCTCCACTCGGAAGCCATATCGGAAACTTCCACGCCGACCTTGGGTGCATTTTCGATGGGTGCATCGAAAGAGTAGAAGGGCAGCACGTTCTGACCGCCGATGACGATTGCCTTGTCACCGGTACCCAGAGTCACGGCATTGATCTTGCCGCTGAAGGGTGCTGTCTTAGGTTCGAAAGACATAATAGGTATCCCCCTTAAATAAAGTTTTTATAATAAATAAATTTATTAACGAAAGAATTGAAAATTGAGAGTTGAAAATTGAGAATTCCAAAATTTTTCCAACTTTCACTGTTAGAGTCCAAGAGACTTCATTACATTTTTGACCGCAGTCTTTACAGGATTGCTCTCCGGCAGCTTTGCAGACGGCTCACCGGCGCAGTCGCAGCGGTACACACCGTCATCCTGAGGCAGTACACCCAACAGCTTAAGACCGTGCTTGGCGATTTCCTCCTGCACACCGTCATCCAGCTTGCCCTCCGGCGCACGGTTGACGATCAGACCCATCACAGCAGGCTGCAGATTCATCTCCTCCACAATTTCCGCAACTCTTGCTGCCGCCTGGATTCCCCGGCGGGAGCAGTCGGAAATCAGAAGCATCGTATCCACCTTGGGCAGCGTGCCTCGCGCCACGTGCTCCAGACCTGCCTCATTGTCCATTACAATATAGCTGTAGTTCTTGGCATACTTGTCCACCTGGGATTTCAGCACGCCGTTGACATAGCAGTAACAGCCCTTGCCCTGGGTACGGCCCATAACCAGCATATCAAAATCATCTTCCTCGATGATAGCGGAGCTGAATTTGAAATCCGCATAGTCTGCCTTGGTCATACCGGCGGGGATTGAGCCTTTCAGCTCTGCCTGTGCCATTTCCTCACGGATTGCGCCCAGACTGGTCTCCACTTCCACGCCCAGCACCTCGTTGAGGTTTGCATTGGCGTCCGCGTCTACGACCAGGACAGGACCCTGCTTTTTGCTACACAGGTAATCGATAATCATGCCGCAGGTGGTGGTTTTACCTACACCGCCCTTGCCGGCTACTGCGATGGTATGGGGTGTTGCCATAGATAATTGCTCCTTGGTTTTTAGATAAGGTCCAGCAGACCTGCTTCCTTAGCGATGTATGCCACATCCTCGTACTTGTTCAGTGCGTACAGATGGATACCGTCAATGCCGCAGGCGCGGTACTCATCAATCTGGTTAATGGTGTATTCAATGCCGGCTGCCTTGAAGGAGGCTTTCTTTGCCTCGGCGTTGGCATCGAAGGGTTCCTTGTCGAAGGGGTTGGGGAAGATCCAGTTCTTGGAAATGATCTCGCACAGAGCGCGGGGCATCACACAGCCGTTGCGGGACAGGGCCATATTGATGGTGGCAGCCTGGTCAAGAATCGGCATAATACCCACGTCCACGGGCATCCAGATACCGGCTGCGCGAATGGCATCCAGCCAGTAACGGAACTGGTCCATATCCCAGCACAGCTGGGTCATAATGTACTCAGCGCCGTTGTCCTGCTTCTGCTTCAGGAAAGCGATGTCCGCTTCCAGAGAGCGGCACTGAATGTGTCCCTCGGGAGAGCCGGCAACTGCGATACAGAACTTGTCGCCAAACTCCTGACGGGCAAACTTCACCAGCTCGGTGGCATAGTGCAGGTCGCCGCCGGTGCCGGTCCAGCCAAAGGGCAGGTCGCCCCGCACTGCCAGCATATGGTTGATGCCGTGATCCAGATAGGTCTGCAGCTGCTCCTTAATACCCTCTTTGGTATTGCCGATGCAGGTAAAGTGGGTCACGCCGGCGCACTTGCCGTCTGCCACAATCTTGTCCAGCACTTCCAGGTTCTTGCCCACATTGGTGCCGCCTGCGCCGTAGGTACAGGAAATGTAATCGGGATTCAGGGTGTACAGCTGCTCCAGCACACCACCCTTACCGCAAAGCTTTTCCATTCCCACGTCCGTCTTCGGGGGGAACACCTCAAAGGAAAACGCGTTGCGTTGCTCCATAATCTGCGCAACATTCATAATCTCAAAAAACCTCCAAATATCTCTCTAATCTCCATTTGGGCGCAGTACGCCCATATCGATACAAATATACTGTATCACATCTAATGGATATTTTCAACTACAATTTCATCTAAATAAGGAAAATTCCGCAAAATTCACGCAATGGGTGTAAAAACAAATTCCTGCAAAAGACCATCGCAGTCGGCATACACGGTAACCGCGCCGCCCCGACCGGATTCCGCCCGGATTTCCAGCGCCTTTCCTTTCAAAAAATCCCGTACGTATGCCACAGGGTCATCGGTTTCCACCTCGTCAAAGAACACGTCCCGCATCTGGTTGTTGGGACACTGATTGCGAATCTGCCGTACCATTTCATATTCCGTCATTATACGCGCCTCCTTTTTTAAGAGTATATCATATCCGCAACCGTAATACCACCCCTTCGACAAATAAGGCTTGAATTTCCAGTTTGCCTCTGCTATAATAACGGCGCAACGCAGGGTTAGTTTATCGGTAGAATTTCTGCTTCCCAAGCAGACTGGGCGGGTTCGACTCCCGTACCCTGCTCCAACAAGAAAGTCCCACCGCTTGGTGGGACTTTCTTGTTCTACAAAGGGGAAGGGAGTCGAACCTATAGCAGTGTAACGCGGACGAGCGTTGCTCGCGAGGCGCAAGCCGAGCGAAACCTTTATTTTGCCAACGGCAAAATGCACATCGACTCCCGTACCCTGCTCCAAGCAAAGCCGTCCGTCGGACACATTTGCGAATATTATCTTGCATATCATACAAAATCCCAGTATAATGGTATTACCTCTTAAGAAAGGCGGGGAACACTATGGCTAAGCTTTACTTCAAATACGGTGCGATGGGCTCCAGCAAAACCGCCCAGGCCCTGATTACCAAGTACAATTATGAAGAAAACAACCTGAACGTGTGGCTCATAAAGCCCAGCGCCGACGTGCGGGACGGGGCGGATATTCTGAAAAGCCGCATCGGTCTGCAATCGGTTGTTCACATTATCCCGCCCGATACCGACGTGTACAAGCTGTTTGTGGACACCCAAAAGGACACCTGCAACGTCATCATTGTGGACGAGTGTCAATTCTTGACACCGGCGCAAATCGACCAGCTGCGCTACATCGTCAACGATTTTAACGTACCTGTAATGTGCTTCGGTCTGCGCACGGACTTCCAGACCAAGCTGTTCCCCGGCTCTATGCGCCTGATGGAAGTGGCAGACACCATTCAGGAAATCAAGACCATCTGCGACTGCGGCGCAAAGGCCACGGTCAATGCCCGTATTGACGGACAGGGACACATTGTTACCCAGGGTGAACAGGTGTTTCTGGGTGGTAACGATGCTTACATCGCAATGTGCCACAAATGTTATGTAAACGGAATCCGTGAGGGTAGAATCATCAAGCTCCACGGAAAAGCGTAAAGGAGATACAGTTATGGAACTTTCTGAAATTCTGGCAAAATGCGACCACACCCTGCTGGGTCAGGCCGCCACTTGGAACGACATCAAAGCCATCTGCGATGACGGCATGCACTACAAGACCGCCTCGGTATGCATTCCCGCCTCTTTTGTAAAGCAGGCCAAGGAATATGTGGGTGACCGCCTTGCCATTTGCACCGTTATCGGTTTCCCCAACGGCTACGCCACCACCGCAAGCAAATGCTTTATGGCATCTGACGCTGTGGCAAACGGCGCGGACGAAGTGGATATGGTTATCAACATCGGCTGGGCCAAGGAGGGCAAGTGGGCAGAAATTACCGAAGAAATCGCTGCCATCAAGGCCGCCTGCAAGGGCAAACTCCTGAAGGTCATCATTGAGACCTGCCTGCTGACGGACGAGGAAAAGATTGCCCTGTGCAAGTGTGTCACCGACGCCAAGGCAGACTATATCAAGACCTCCACCGGTTTTTCTACCGCAGGCGCTACCTTTGCCGACGTGGAACTGTTTGCCAAGCACATCGGTCCCGATGTAAAAATCAAGGCTGCCGGTGGCATTTCCAGCTTAGAGGATGCCGAGAAGTTTATCGCGCTGGGTGCCTCCCGTCTGGGCACCTCCCGGATTGTGAAAATTGCGAAGGGTCTGCAAAACGACGGCACCTATTAAGGAGCTTTTATGAAACGTGTTTTTCTGATTGTGCTGGATTCCTTCGGAATCGGCGCTATGCCCGATGCTGAAGCCTTTGGAGATGTGGGCGTCAACACCCTTGCCGCCTGCGCCCGCTCCCCTCACCTGCACATTCCCAATCTGATTGCCGCCGGTCTGGGCAACATTGACGGTGTCACCTGCCTGCCCAAGGTTTCCAACCCCAGCGGTGCGGTAGCCCGTCTGACGGAGGGCTCTGCCGGCAAGGACACCACCATCGGCCACTGGGAGATTGCAGGCATTGTTTCCGAAAACCCGCTGCCCACCTACCCCGACGGCTTCCCCGAGGAGGTTTTAGAGCCTTTCCGGCAGGCAACCGGTCGCGGTGTGCTGGCAAACGCCCCCTGGTCGGGCACGGCCGTCATTGAAAAATACGGCGCCGAGCATATGCGCACCGGGGATTTGATTGTCTATACCTCCGCCGACTCGGTGTTCCAGATTGCCGCCCACGAGGAGATTGTCCCCCCGGAGCAGCTTTATGAATACTGCCGCATTGCCCGCAACCTTCTCCGCGGCAAGCACGGTGTCGGTCGGGTGATTGCCCGTCCCTTTGTGGGTACACCCGGCAGTTTTGTCCGCACCGCCAACCGCCACGATTTTTCCTTAGAGCCGCCCGGGCAGACGGTTTTGGACGCGCTGCAGGGCGCAGGCTACGCCACCATCGGCGTAGGTAAAATCCACGACATTTTCGCCGGCCGCGGCATTGGAAAATACGTTTACAACAAGAGTAACTTTGACGGTATGGGTCACACCTCGGATTTTGCAAAGGAGGACTTTACAGGTCTGTGCTTTGTGAATCTGGTAGACTTTGATATGCAGTTTGGTCACCGGCGGGATGTGGACGGTTACGCAAAGGCCCTAAGCGAATTCGACCGCTGGCTGGGAGATTTTCTTCCCACTCTGCAGCGTGATGACGTAGTAATGATCACCGCCGCCCACGGCTGCGACCCCTCCTACACCGCCACCACCGACCATACCCGGGAATATGTTCCCCTTTTGGTGCTGGGCAAGAATGTGGCGCCCGTGAATCTGGGTACGCGGGAGAGCTTTGCGGACATCGCCGCCACCGTTGCGGATATGTTCGGCGTTTCCCTTGCGACCCCCAGCAAAAGCTTTGCAGAAATTATCGGAGTCAAAACTCCGAACAATAATTAAGGAGCAGAGATTATGTTACAAAAGGAAAGACCCTATAAGTTTCGGGAACGGCTGCTGACCGTCCACGAAAAGGACATTCGGGACAACACCCTCTCCCCCGAAGAAAACGAGCTGGACATCTCCGGCGGCATCACCATTTGTATTCCCCGGGGTGACGAAGTCATTCGCACCGCCGCCCAGGACTTCTGCGATTACCTGTTTACCTCTATGGACGTTCCTGCCACCTTGCGGACACAGTCGGAAAATTGCAGCGGTTGCCTTACCGTTTCCGTTGCGAAAAACCCCACCGAGGAGCTGAAAGAGGCCGCCGGTTACCGTGGCTACCGCATCGACATTGATGAGAGCATTACCATCTGCGGCAACGACAGCCGGGGTGTTGCCCAGGCACTGTATCGCCTTGAGGATATGATGACCATGCGCAAGGCGCCCTTCCTGAAGAAGGGTACGCAGCTGTTTAAGCCCATGTATGGTCCTATGATTATGCGTACCGGCTTCGGCACAGAGGTTTCCATCCCCAGCGAGTATCTGAATGCCATCGCCCACGCAGGACGGGATGCCATCGCTGTGGATGTCCTCGATCCCAGCGCCCCTATGCCCGGCAAAATTGATTACAACGCGCTGATTTACCGTGCAGCAAAATACGGCATTGACGTTTATGCCTATGTACATTTCAAGAACGCAAAACACCCCGACGACAACGGCGCTGAGGCGTTCTATGAGGAAAAATACGGTCGCTTCTTCCGGGAGTATCCGGGCTTTAAGGGCGTCATTTTGGTGGGTGAATCTCTGGAATTCCCCAGCAAGGACCCTCACGTCTCTATGAACCCCGTATCCGCCGACGGAATCCCCACCGGCAAGGTGCGTCCCGGCTGGTATCCCTGCTGTGACTACGGTCAGTGGGTGGATATGGTCAAAAACGTGATTCGCAAGGAAAAGCCGGATGCAGACATTATCTTCTGGACCTACAACTGGGGCTATGCCGAGGAGGATATTCGTCTGAAGCTCATCGAAAGCCTGCCCACCGACATCACCCTGCTGGCCACCTTCGAGATGTTCGAGGTATACAATGTTAACGGCGCTGCGGAAAAGATTGCCGACTACACACTGTCCTTTGCCGGTCCCGGCAAGTACTTTGCCAGCGAGGCCGCCTTGGCCGCAAAGCGGGGCATCCGCCTGTACTCTATGACCAACACCGCCGGTATGACCTGGGACTTCGGCGTTCTGCCCTACGAGCCGTTCCCCTATCAGTGGATTAAGCGCTACGAGGCGATGGAAAAGGCCCGCAAGGACTGGGGCCTGTGCGGCATTCTGGAGGGTCACCACTACGGCTTCTTCCCCTCCTTTATCAGCCAGCTCTCCAAATACGCCCTGCAGGAGCTGCACGGCAATCTGGAAGACATTCTGTATGAAATCATCGTCAGCGAATACGGTAAGCGCCACGCAGACACCGTAAACGAAGCGCTGAAGCTGTGGAGCGAGGCAATCACCTACTACACCGCCTCCGAGGCCGACCAGTACGGCGCCTTCCGTTCCGGCCCCAGCTATCCGTTCTGTCTGAACCGGGTAATGCCCATTCCCCACACCGTTTACAGCGCATCCGGCACCAAGTGGTGCCGCCCCGAGTACGAAAAGGGCATTGACTTCCTGGCAACCGTTCCCTCTATCCGTGTAGGCAAGGAGGCCCAGTCCCTTTGCAAGATGCGGGATCTGATGGAAGAGGGTCTGAAGCTGCTGCGGCCGCTGGAGGACAAGAACCAGAAGCTGGAAGTGCTTGTCAATCTGGGTGAGTACATTCTGCGCTGCGTCATCACCGGCATCAACGCCAAGTACTGGCATATGCTTAAAATGCAGCTGCACAGCGCGTCCACTCCGGAAATCGTGGAAAAGACCGTAAACGATATGGTCGCCCTGCTGGACAGTGAAATCGAGAACGCCGCCTCTGCAATCCCCTTCGCCGAGGCCGACTCCAGCCTTGGTTGGGAGGTTTCTATGGACTATCTGGGCGATGCAAACAGCATTCGCTGGAAGATTCGCTTTGCCGAATACGTGAAGGAAAGCGAAATCCCCCGTATCCGCAAATCCCTGGCTGTCACCAAGGAATATTTGGACAAATAAGTTATACAGCCACCGGTTTTGTGCCGGTGGCTGTACTTTTTAGTTGCATTTGGAAACATAAGGTGTTAAAATTTAGGAAAGTGTGCAAAATTTCCTTGCATTTTTATCATCACGCCGTTTGAAGGAGAGAAACAATGACCAACCCGCTGCTTTCCGTTGTCCTGCCCGCCTATAACGAGGAGGAGAATATTCGCAACACCGCCCGCACCCTCGAGGAAATTCTGGTACAGGCGCATATTCCCTATGAGCTGATTTTCGTCAGTGACGGCTCAAAGGATGATACCTTCTCCAGAGTTTTGGAGCTGGCAAAGGCAGATCCCAGAATCCGCGGTCTGGAATTCAGCCGGAATTTCGGTAAGGAAGCTGCTATCTTTGCAGGTCTGTCTGCTATGAAGGGCGGCTGCGCCGTGGTGATGGACTGCGATTTACAGCACCCACCCCAGACTGTGGTGGAAATGTACCGACTGTGGGAACAGGGCTACGAGATTGTGGAGGGTGTCAAGACCTCCCGGGGCAGCGAATCGGCAGCTTACAAATTCTTTGCCCGGTCGTTTTATAAAACCATCTCCTCCCTCACCGGCTTTGATATGGAAAACACCAGCGATTTTAAGCTCTTAACCAAGAATGTGGTAGACGTTCTGCTGGATATGCCCGAACGGAAGACCTTCTTCCGCGCCCTGTCCTTCTGGGTTGGCTTCAAAACCTGCCAAGTGCAGTATCAGGTGGCCCAGCGGGCTTACGGCAAGAGCAAGTGGTCCTTCTTTGGTTTGGCGCGGTACGCTATTTCCAACATTATCTCTTTCAGCACCCAGCCGCTGACCGTAGTCAGCTATATGGGCGCGCTCTCCCTGCTGACCGGTCTGATTGTGGGCATCCAGACACTGGTGCGCTGGTTCAGCGGAAAAGCTCTGGAGGGCTTTACCACGGTGATTTTGCTGCTGCTTTTGTTAGGCGGCGGAATTCTGGTGGGTCTGGGCATCATCGGCGTCTACATTTCCGCCATCTATCAGGAAGTCAAGCACCGCCCCCGTTACGTGGTGCGGCAAGAAACGGATAAGCTTCTTAAATAAGGTGCGGCGGAATGATGGGTAATTTACTGAAAAAGTACCGGCAACCGATTTTGTATATCATTTTCGGTGTGGGCACAACCGTTGTGAGCATTGGCTCGTTTGTGTTGCTCCACGAGCTATGCAAGGTACACGAGCTGCTGGCAAATATATATTCCTGGCTTTTGGCGGTGGCCTTTGCCTATTTCACCAACCGCATATGGGTGTTCCGCTCTGAAGCAAAGGGGCGCGCCCTGTGGAAAGAAATGGCCGCCTTCTATTCCGGGCGGCTGCTGACGCTGGGACTGGAGGAAGGCTTTTTGCTGGTGTTTGCCACGTGGCTGTCCTTTAACAGTACTTGGGTAAAGCTCTTTGCCCAGGCAGGCGTGCTGATTGGAAATTATGTGATATCCAAGCTGTTTATTTTTCGTCAGAAGTAAAAAAAATCCCGGGTGCAAAGCACCCGGGATTATCTTTTTGCTTACTTGCCGCAGAAGTCCTTGGCAACCTCTACGATGTGGTCTGCACACAGGCCGAACTGCTTCAGCAGCGCCGCTGCAGTACCGGAGTGACCGAACTCGTCGTTGACACCGATGCGGCGTACGGGAGTGGGGCACTTCTCGGACAAAGCTGCGCAGACAGCCTCGCCCAGACCGCCGATGATGGAGTGCTCTTCGCAGGTGATAACCTTGCCGCACTTTTGAGCAGCCTCCACCACCAGTGCCTCGTCCAGAGGCTTGATGGTGGTCATATTGATAACCATAGCGTTAACGCCCAGCTCTGCCAGCTTTTCACCGGCCACAAGGGCTTCATAGGTCATCAGACCGTTGGCGATAATGGCAACGTCGGTACCCTCGCGGAGCACCTCGCCCTTGCCGATTTCAAACTTAAAGTCCTCGCTGTGGAATACAGGTACACCCGCGCGGCCGAAGCGCATATACACAGGACCTTCATACAAATAGGCGGCGCGGACCATTGCCTTTACCTCCACATCGTCGGCGGGGCTCATAACCACCATGCCGGGAATGGAGCGCATCAGGGCAAAGTCCTCACAGCACTGATGGCTTGCGCCGTCCTCACCCACGGAAATACCGCCGTGGGTAGCGCCGATTTTTACATTCAAATGGGGGTAACCGACAGAGTTACGGATCTGCTCAAAAGCGCGGCCGGCTGCAAACATCGCAAAGCTGGACGCAAAGGGTACCAGGCCTGCGGTGGACATACCGGTTGCCATACACATCATATTGGCCTCGGCGATGCCACAATCAAAATAGCG
Source organism: Faecousia sp. (assembly GCA_045635645.1). GTDB lineage: Bacteria > Bacillota > Clostridia > Oscillospirales > Oscillospiraceae > Faecousia. The sequence continues at coordinate 10,610 of JAZTWB010000074.1, forward strand.
GTCGGGAAAGGCTTTCTTGAAAACGCTGGTCTTGGTAGCGGCTCCTAAGTCGGCATCCAGAACGACCACATTATCAAACTCCTCGCCCAACGCCTTCAGGGCATTGCCGTAGCTGTCGCGGGTTGCAATCTTCTTTACATCTGCCATTTTTATGCCTCCAATTCTGCCAGCTTAGCTCTCAGCTCGCTCATCGCCTGTGCGTACTCTTCATCGTTGGGCGCTTTACCGTGCCAGGCCGCCTCGTTCTCCATAAAGGAGACATCCTTGCCCTTGATGGTCTTCATCACAATAGCAAAGGGCTTACCCTTCGTTTCTCTTGCCTTATTGAAGGCCTCCTCCAGCTCCTCAAAGCTGTGGCCGTCAACGGTAACAACCTCAAAGCCGAAAGCAACCAGCTTGTCCACGATGGGGTACGGACTCATGACGTCGGCGATGTTGCCGCCGATCTGCAGACCGTTGTTGTCCACGATGATGCAGAAGTTGTCCAGCTTGTAGTGGGCAGCTGCCATAAACGCCTCCCAAACCTGGCCCTCCTGAATCTCGCCGTCGCCCAGCAGGGAGTAAACGCGATTTGCCTTGCCGGTGTGCTTGGCGGCCAGCGCCATACCGGCGGCAACGGACACACCCTGACCCAAAGAGCCGGTGGACATATCCACGCCGGGAACGGTGTTCATATTGGGGTGACCCTGCAGATAGGAATCAATGTGACGGAAGGTGGGCAGGTCTTCCACGGGGAAGTAGCCGCGGTTGGCCAGCACAGAGTACAATCCGGGAGCGGTGTGACCCTTACTCAGAACAAAGCGGTCCCGATCCTCCCACTTGGGGTTGGCAGGATCAATGTTCATTTCCTTAAAGTACAGATAGGTATAAACCTCCGCAGCAGACAGGCTGCCGCCGGGGTGTCCTGCCTTTGCGCCGTAGGTGGCTTCAATTACGCCCATACGGACCTTGCAGGCAGCGATTTGCAGTTGCTTCTTTTCACTGGAAGTCATGGTATTCCTCCTTGTATTATCCGATCCTTTGCGGACCGTTTCGACCGCGGAAAGCCGCAGTCATTTATCATATAATAGCATTAAAAACAGAAGGTTGCAAGTGGTTTGCCGTTTTTTCGCAAATATTTCCGCCGCTGCACATAAAAAGGAAGGGTATTTGCACACCCTTCCTTTTTTATTACATATCTTCCGCAGGCACTTCTGCCGGGATTTCCTTTTGCTCACGAGCCTTTTTAATAAAAATGTACGCAGCCAGCAGACCGCCGCCAGCCACCAGCATCACTGCAGTTCTGACCCACATACCGGTGGTTAATTCAGACAGGAGTGATCCTACCAGACCGCCAACCACGGCATCTTGTGCCGCAATCTGCTCCACCGCAGAGGCGCTCACCAGCAAGCCGACGCTGGTAAGGGCATTAAAGCCGCCGCCGATAAACAGGTCCACCGCCAGCCACTTAAAGCCCCGCAGCTGCCAGAGTCTGCACAGGAAAATCAGTCCGGACAGCACCACAAGGACACCGATAATTGCCAGCTTTATCGTATTTTTCTTGGCAAGAATTTCAAAGGCCGTTGCCAGTGCAGGAATTCCCTCTGCTACAGATTCCTGAATATCCTTGGGGGCGGGAAGGGCCTGCACCATCTGCTCTGCGCCCTCGTCTATGGCCTGCCGGATTTTATCCTCCAGCTCCTGCCGATTAAGGTTTGCTGACTCAGGGCTGACCTTCTGGAGAATGTCCACCACCTCATCCATATTCTCATTGATGATGCTCTTGATCTTCTCTGCGTTGAACTGCGCCGCCGCGTCCTTGCCGGCAAAGGCATTGGTCATATCCTGGGTGTAAGCCTCCAAGACCTCCTTTGCCACATTGGACGAGAGAATCATACCCAGCGCTTCCTGGCTGACATCCTCACCCAGAATACTCTTAAGGGCATCCTCTCCTATCTTGGATATATCGGTGCTGCCATCCGTGGGCGCGTTGGAGAGGGTAACCACCTGATAATTTTCCGCTGCGCTGTCGCCGCCAATCTGAGAGGTCACCGCGCCGGTGAGGGCCTTGGTGATGGTCTGGGCGTCCAGCAGGGACAGTGCTGAAAGCACCAGAGGGGAAATAATCAGCAGTATCACCAGTACAATGCTTAAAAGGGACGCAAATACGATACCTACTACATTCAGTGCTTTTTTTCCATTGCTCATTTTGCTTTCCTCCGTTTTCTTAAATTTTTCACTAATCTATTATAGCACTTTATTTCAAAAAGACAATTCTGTCATTTTGCACAAGAACTCACTCAAAATTTTATGCACAAAAACTATTGCAACGCAAAGAGAAATATGATATACTGACATCAGCCTTATTGTAAAAATCAAAGGTAAAAAATTTAAAAAGGAGATAGCAATATGAAAAAAATCTTAAGTGTGTTGCTTGCAGTGTTTATGTTAGCAGGTCTGCTGACCGTCGCTGCAAGCGCAGAAGAAAGCAGCGTTAAGCAAGCGGCAATCCAGGTCGGTTCCGTCGACGAGCAAGGCAATTACGTCACGCTGGTCTTGACTGTGGACGAAGGCGGCGAGGCCAAGTATCTGGTGACCGACGATGCCGGCGTTGCCAAAGCTGACGGCGCTACCGCAACGAACTACAATATTAAGTTCGAGTACAAAGACGGTATGGCTACCGTGTACTTTAAGGGTGCCAACGTGAAGAGCAACAACACTGGTGCCTTTACAATTGGCAAAGGCGCCAGCGGTGAAAATCCCGCCATTAGAGATTTCCCCTGCACCATCGTTGTAGAGTCCGACAGCACCTTTGAAAGCGGCAGTTATACAACAGCATCCGGCTCCCTAAAATCTTTCACGGGCTTCGGCATCACCAATAACGCTTCTACCGTTATAACCGGCCCCGGCAAGCTCACCATCAAATCCCAATTTTCTTATGCCATTTGGGTAGAAGGCGGCCCTCTGACCATTAAGGATGCAAAGGTCGAGCTCGTCCGCGGCTATGGCAATGGCGTGAATACCGTATCCAATTTTCCCGCCCTTTGGTTGTCTAAGGACGGTGCCAGCGACCTGACCCTCGACAACTCTGAGTTAAAAATCACTAACTCCAAAGGTCCTGGCATTTGGTGCAGCACCAAAAACACCGCGCAGCAGGGCACGGACACCGGTGATGTCACTATCAAGAACGGCTCTAAGCTGGATGTGTTGAGTGAACAGACCGCTCGCGCCGCCGTTGGCACGACTACCGGCGAGTTTAAGATCGACAACTCCGATGTCACCATCACCTCCACCTTCACCGATGGCCTCATCTTCAATCCCAAGCCCATTATGACCGGCGTGGATGCTGTCGCAGGCGCCACGATGACCAGCACCAAGGCTTACGATGAGGAGAAGGTTACCAGTTACCGCTATTTCCATTGTGCTCCTCCTGTTGCTGGTGACGGCGACGGCACTGGCGACGGCACCGGCACTGGCACCGGCACCGGCACCGGCACTGGCACTGGCACCGGCACCGGCACTGGCACCGGCACTGGCACCGGCACCGGCACTGGCACTGGCACTGGCACCGGCACTGGCACCGGCACCAATAATAACCCCGCTACCGGTGATAACTTCAACATTGCTCTGGTGACCGCTCTTATGCTGGTTTCCGTGTTTGGTTTCGCAGGCATTATTGTTGCCAAAAAGAGAGCTTAATTTCTGTTTTTTCTAACATAATCAATTTAAGGCGCACTCCTTCGGGAGTGCGCTTTTTTGTAAGCATATCGTGTATGTTGCACAAAAATTAAGAGCAATATTTTACGAAAACACCATTGAAATCTAATCTATAATATGCTATAATATTTTTGCATATTGTGGAAACACTAAATAAATGAAAAGGAGATTGCAATATGAAGAAAATCTTAAGTGTGTTGCTTGCAGTGTTTATGTTAGCAGGTCTGCTGACCG
>JAZTWB010000075.1:0-3502 GCA_045635645.1 Faecousia sp.
TGGGTCCTCACGGCGAGCCTACCGATTGCCTGAAGGGCATTGGCGGTACACCTGCCGCTGCTGAGGCTGCACCTGCTGCCGAGGCTGCTCCCACCGCTGCCACACCTGCCGCAGCCGACGCACAGACCGTGATTATGCCCAAGGCGGGCATCACTGTGGAAAGCTGCATCATCGGCGAGTGGCTGAAGAAGGTGGGCGATTCCGTTAAGGAAGGCGACATCCTGTTTACCTACGAGACCGATAAGGCAAGCTTTGAGTGCGAGTCCACCGCCACCGGCACCATTCTGGAGATTCTCCACGAGGCCGGCGACGAAGTGCCCTGCCTGGATGCAGTTTGCACCATCGGCGTGCCCGGCGGCGCAGCTGCACCTGCTGCCAACACCGGCGCAGCCGTTTCTCCCAGAGCCAAGAAGCTGGCAGCCACTGCCGGCGTGGACGCAACTCTGGCAACCGGTACCGGCCCCAACGGCCGTATCATTGAGCGGGATGTCCGCGAGCTGATGGCCAATCCTCCCGCTGCCGCTGTCGCAGCTGCACCTGCCGTTGCCGCTCCCGCTGCTGCTCCTGCTCCTGCACCTGCTCCTGTCGCCGCACCTGCTGCCGACGAGGCAGAGTACAAGGATGTGAAGTTCAGCGGTATCCGCCGTGCAATCAGCAAGTCTATGACTACCTCCTTGCACACGATGGCACAGCTGACCCACAACACTTCCTTCGATGCAACCGCAATTCTGAACTACCGCAAGGCGCTGAAGGCTGCCGGCGGCGAGTACGCAGGCATCACCCTGGGCGACATCGTTCTGTACGCTGTTTCCCGCACCCTGCTGAACTACCCCGACCTGAACGCCAATATGCTGGACGATAACAGCATCCGCATCTTCAACCACGTCAATCTGGGCGTTGCTGTGGATACCCCCCGCGGTCTGATGGTTCCCACCCTCCGCCACGCAGACGAAATGAGCCTGCTGGAGATTTCCAAGGCTGTTAAGGAGCTGGCAGCTGAGTGCCGTGACGGCGCAATCAGCCCCGATAAGCTCTCCGGTGGCAGCTTCACCGTGTCCAATCTGGGCAATATGGGCGTGGAATCCTTCACTCCCGTTATCAATCCTCCCCAGACCGGTATTCTGGGTGTTTGCGGCACCGTTGACCGTGTCCGCAAGGGCGCAGACGGCTCTATCCAGCTGTATCCTGCTATGGGTCTGAGCCTGACCTATGACCACCGCGCTGTGGACGGCACACCTGCTGCAAAGTTCCAGAAGGAGCTGGGCTTCAATCTGGAGAACTTTACCGTGCTGCTGTCTAAGTAAGGGGTAGCCTATGGAACTGTTCGATTTACTGGTCGTGGGCGGCGGTCCCGGCGGATATTTGTGCGCCGAACGCGCTGCTCAGGGCGGTATGAAGGTAGCCTTGTTTGAGAAAAGAGCTCTGGGCGGAACCTGCCTGAATGAGGGCTGTATCCCCACCAAGACACTGCTGAACTCTTCCAAGATGTATCGGCACACAACCGAAAGCGAGGCTTTCGGTGTTACCGCAACCGGCGTTACCTATGACCACGCCAAGGTAGTGGCCCGGAAGAACAAGGTGGTAAGCACCCTGGTCTCCGGCGTTGGCGCAACGATGAGCGCCAATAAAGTCACTGTCATTACCGGACAGGCTGTGATTTCCGGCCGTACCGACGAGGGCTTTGCCGTAGAGGCAAACGGAACTGTTTATATCGGACGCCGTCTGGCAATCGCCAGCGGCTCCGAAACGGTGATTCCCCCCGTTCCCGGACTGAAAGAGGGTCTGGAAGCCGGCTTCGTGGTCACCAACCGGGAAGTGCTGGACTTGACCGAGCTTCCCAAGGAGATGGCGGTCATCGGCGGCGGTGTCATCGGTCTGGAAATGGCCTACTACTTTGCATCTGTGGGTGTGAAGGTAACGGTCATCGAGATGATGCCCAAAATCGCCGGCGCAACCGACCCGGAAATTTGCAAGGTGCTTACCGACGCTTTTGAAAAGCGGGGTATGACCTTTAAGCTTTCTTCCAAGGTGCTGGAGGTAAAGACCGACTCCGTTATCTATGAAGAGAACGGAGAGAAGAAGGAGCTGCCCTGTGATAAGGTGCTGCTCTCTGCCGGTCGCCGTCCCGCCACCGCAGGCATTGGCCTGGAAAGCTTAAGTCTTCAGATGGACCGCGCTGCCATCGTCACCGACCGCCATATGTGCACCACCGTGCAGAATGTGTATGCCATCGGCGACTGCAACGGTAAGTCTATGTTGGCCCACACTGCCTACCGGGAAGCCGAGGTGGCTGTGAATCATATGCTGGGCAAGCGCGATGAAATGCGCTACGATGTAATCCCCGCTGTCATTTACACCGACCCTGAGGTGGCCTCTGTGGGTCACAGTAAGGAAGGCGCGGAAAAGCTGGGTATGCAGGTCAAAGAGGTGAAACTGCCTATGTCCTACGCCGGACGCTATTTGGCAGAGACCAACGGCGGCAAGGGCTTTATCAAGCTGGTGGTGGACACCGACCGCAACCGTCTGGTAGGCTGCCATATGGTTGGCGCCTACGCCTCGGAAATCATTATGACTGCAACAATGATGGTGGATACAGAGCTGACGCCGGAACGGCTGCAAAAGCTGGTCTTCCCCCATCCCACTGTGGCAGAAATCATTCGAGAAGCAATTTTCCATATTTAAGGAGGAAATAAAATATGCCTAAGAGTTTGTTTGTTGACCCTAAGGAAGTGCGAGCTGCCGGTAAGGTCACCTTCAACGACATCCCCGTAAACCAGTACAACAAGTCTGTCAAGGACGAGCTGAAGTCCGGTAAGTACACCAAGGAAGATTTGATTCGTATCTTCCGGGATATGACCGTTCTGCGTGAGTTCGAGACCATGCTCAACAACATCAAGACCCAGGGCGGCTACAACGGCATCGACCACACCTACCCCGGTCCTGCCCACCTGTCCATCGGTCAGGAAGCAGCCTGCGTCGGTCAGGCATACCTGCTGGACGAGAACGACTTCGCCTTCGGCAGCCACCGCAGCCACTCCGAGATTCTGGCAAAGGCTCTGTCCACCATCAACAAGATGAGCGACGAGCAGCTGATGAACGTAATGGAGAACTTCCTGGAAGGCAAGTGCCTGCGTTCCACCCAGCGTCTGGGCGAAACCAAGGACGTAAAGGAACTGGCTATCCGCTTCATTCTCTACGGCACACTGTCCGAAATCTTTGCCCGTGAGACCGGCTTCCACCTGGGTATGGGCGGCTCTATGCACGCCTTCTTCCTGCCCTTCGGCATCTACCCCAACAACGCTATCGTTGGCGGCAGCGGCACAATCTCCACCGGCGCTGCCCTGTTTAAGAAGGTCAACGTGCAGAAGGGTATCGTTGTTTGCAACGTGGGTGACGCTTCTATGGCCCGCGGTCCTGTTTGGGAAGCACTGAACTTTGCTGCTATGGACCAGTACAAGACCCTGTGGGAGTCCCACAAGGAAGGCATGCCCATCCTGTACAA
>JAZTWB010000076.1:0-23583 GCA_045635645.1 Faecousia sp.
TTTACCAGCAGCCTTACCGCCGCCCTACATCAGACAGATCGGTTTCACGTGGCAGACACCGCCAGCGACGGGGGGCGGGCACTCGCTCTGGTAACGGAGCACAAGCCGGACATTTTAGTTTTGGATATGATGCTGGCGAAAAAGGACGGGATCAGCGTCCTGAAGGCGATCAGCGGTATGGACAAGAAACCTACCGTACTGGCAACCTCCGGTTTTATTACCGATTATGTGGCATCTGCCGCCGCCAATTTGGGTGTGCGGTATCTGATGCTGAAGCCCTGTGATATGAGTGCGCTGGTAGAGCGGCTGGAGGAAATTCGCGGTGGGGAGAGCCTGCGGATGCCTGCGCCCCGTCACAGCGGTCAGCAGAACATCGAAACCATGGTTACCAACATCATTCACGAGATTGGCGTGCCTGCCCATATTAAGGGGTATCAGTACCTGCGGGAGGCCATTATCATTGCAGTGGAGGATATGGATGTGATCAACGCCATCACCAAAATTCTCTATCCGCAGGTGGCAAAGACCTTCCAGACTACCCCCTCCCGGGTGGAACGGGCCATCCGCCATGCCATTGAGGTGGCTTGGGATCGTGGGGATTTGGATACCCTCCAGCGCTTCTTTGGGTATACGGTCAGTAACACGAAAGGCAAGCCGACCAATAGCGAATTTATTGCCCTAATTGCGGACAAGCTGCAGCTGCAGATGAAGTCGGCAGGGGTTGTGAATTATTGATATAACGCCCCCTTGTGCAAAGGGGGCTGTTTTATTGCCCTTTTGGCGGTATGGAAGCTGTTGACAGATTTGGGTAAAATGGGTATAATAAGGAAAACACGAAAGGAGCGAAAAACTATGGAAAACGAAGAGATTTTGCAGGAAGAGGAATCCATTCTGACTCTCACCGACGAGAATGGCGTGGAGACCAATTTCGAGTATATGGACTGCATTGAGTACGAGGGCAAGGAGTATTTGATCCTGATGCCTGAGGAATCCAACGAGATCGTGATTCTGGAGGTTCAGCCTGTGGACGAGGAGAACGAGAATTACATCGCAGTAGAGAGCGAAGAAATTCTGGAAGCTGTTTACGGCATTTTCAAAGAGCGTTACAAGGACGTTCTGCAGTTCGAGGACTAAGAAAAAACACCCTTGGGAATTTCCCAAGGGTGTCTTTTTATCCAAATAACCGTTTGTCCAAATTACGGGTGCGGAGGGCATAATAGAGGGCTGTGCCTAAGGTGAGCAGGACGGCCGCCTCACCGATGGCCACATACAGGGCGTTCAGCCAAAATGCACCACCGATATACACGCTCAGCTCCCAGCCAACCAGCAGGCCGTTGGCGATTGCAGGCAGCAACATCGCAAGGAGCGGATAGCCTTTTACGGTCAGCTTGCGCAGGCCGTACATTCCGCCGGTTGCCAACAAGGTAGCAAGGCTTCCCACCAAAAAGTCCAGGGGCAACGCACCGGCAAAGCTGATATTAAACAGCATGCAGCCTAAGGTCAATCCCGGAATGGCTGCCGGGGTGAACAGGGCCAGCACACACATAGCCTCTGAGGCCCGGAACTGGATCGCCCAAGTGGCAGAGCCGGGAATCAGTGCATTTTGCAAATGGGTCAGTGCCACATACAGCGCTGCAAGCAATGCACCGTGGGCAATAAAACGACTTTTCTTCATAATTCACTCCTAAAATAAAAAATGGGCACACGCGTGCCCACAAAAAAATGAGCGCACTGCGCCCATCAATTCCCTAGTTTTGTTTACCGACAGGATGGTCACGAACTGTCCCTATATGATTTTCTTTATTATATTCTTTTGGATTGCTCCTGTCAATCGTGATTTTTCTGTTGCGATTTTACATCTGCGTGGTATAATAAGCCTGTAAAACATTCCAATCAGGTGATGCATATGAAGGAAATGTTATTGATTCTCAACCCTAAAGCAGGCACCAAGAAGGCAAACAAGGTGCTTGTGGATATTTTGGATATTTTTAACCGGGCAGATTACAATGTGCAGGTGTATGTCACCGCAGGTCAGAAAGATGGCGTTTCTGCCGTGAGACAGCTTGCTCCCGGGAAGGATTTGGTGGTCTGTTGCGGTGGCGACGGCACTTTCAACGAGACCGTTACCGGTCTTATGGAGGCAGGTCTGGATATCCCCGTTGGCTATCTTCCTGCCGGCTCTACTAACGATTTCGCTACCTCTATGGGCCTGTCCACCGACCTGATTGCCGCAGCAAAGCAAATCGTGGACGGTACACCTCAGGTTCTTGATTTGGGCAAATTCGACGACCGGTATTTCTCCTATGTGGCTTCTTTCGGTGCTTTCTCCCGGGCCAGCTACAACACTCCCCAGAGTGTGAAGAATGCGTTGGGTCACACCGCCTATCTGTTGAGCGGTATTCAGGAGTTATCTCAGATTCGCAAAACGCCTTTTCGTTTTGAATTGGATGGCGAGGTTTTGGAGGATGATTATATTTTCGGTGCGGTGTGTAACTCCACCAGCATCGGCGGCATCTTTACCATCGATCCCCAGCAGGTGGATTTGGGCGACGGCAAGTTTGAGGTTCTGTTGGTACGAGCACCCCGGGATTTATCTGAGATCACCGAGTGCATTATGGCGGTGCAAAAGCAGCAGTACAACTGCCGTATGGCAACTTTCCGCAGCGCAAAAAGTATAAAAATCACTACCGACAAGGATGTGGACTGGACTTTGGACGGTGAAAAAGCCGAGGGAAGTAAGGAATTTACCATCCAAAATCTCCATCACGCAATCCGTCTGATGAAATAAGGAGAAACTATGATTAACTCCACCCTTTGCTATATAACCCGGGGTGACGAGGTATTGATGCTCCACCGGGTGAAAAAGAAAAACGATGTGAATCAGGACAAGTGGATCGGCATTGGTGGCAAATTTGAGCCGGAGGAGACCCCCGACGAGTGTCTTCTGCGGGAGGCCAAGGAGGAAACCGGGCTTACCCTCACCAACTGGAAATGCCGGGGCATTGTGACATTTCTCACCAATGGTCCTTGGGAGGGTGAATATATGTACCTATTCACCGCTGACGGGTTCGAGGGAGAACTGAAGGTCTGCGACGAAGGGGATTTACAGTGGGTCAAACGGGAGTTTCTCAACACACTGCCCCAATGGGAGGGTGACAAGATCTTTCTGGATTTACTGTGGAAGGATGCCCCCTTCTTTCTGCTGAAATTGCGTTACGAGGGAGATACCTTAGTGGAAGCGGTTTTGGACGGGAAGAAAATTAGGTGATTTCCGGGAGATTGCCACGTCGCTACGCTCCTCGCAATGACAACAAAAAGGCACGCTGCCAATGCAGCGTGCCTTTGGTTTTATGGGAAATTACTCTTCCTTGCCCTTGGCCAGGATGGTGTTGGTGAGGATGCCCAGAATCAGAGCGCAAGCGATGGTGGTCAGGGTGACCTTACCGAAGGAAACGCTCAGGCCGCCGATGCCGGGGATCAGGATGGAGGCAACCACGAACAGGTTCTTGCTGGCGCCCAGGTCAACCTTCTGAATCATCTTCAGACCGGAAACAGCGATGAAGCCGTACAGAGCCACGCAAACGCCGCCCATTACACAGTTGGGAATGGAGGACAGGAAGGTGACGAAGGGACCGAAGAAGGAGATGACCATACACATAATCGCAGCGGTGGTGATGGTTACCACAGATGCATTACGGGTGATAGCAACACAGCCAACGGACTCGCCGTAGGTGGTGTTGGGGCAACCACCGAAGATTGCACCGGCGATAGAACCAACGCCGTCACCCAGCAGGGTGCGGTGCAGGCCGGGCTCTTCCAGCAGATCCTGACCGATGATGGAGGACAGGTTCTTGTGGTCAGCGATATGCTCAGCAAACACAACGAAAGCAACGGGAACATAAGCCACCGCGATGGTTGCAATGTAGCTTGCGTCCACTTCCTTAACGCCCTTCATTGCTTCCATAAAGGAGAATGCGGGAACTGCGAAGATTTCCATATTCTTGAAGGCTTCGAAGTTGATAACCTGCAGGGACAGATTATCGGTAGCAATACCAATCACGGTGAAGATGGTGGCAACAATGTAGCCAACCATAATACCCAGAACGAAGGGAATCAGCTTTGCCATCTTCTTGCCGTAAACGGAGAAGCAGAAGATAGCCATCAGGGTGACGATACCAACGATCAAGGTAACATAGGGGCTGGCGACGGAAACACCGGCAGCATCTACAACCTTGCCGACCTTCAGGTCGTTAACAGCGTTAACAGCCAGAGAAAGACCGATCAGGGCAACGGTGGGTCCGATAACCACGGGAGGCATCAGCTTGTTGATCCACTTAACGCCAACTGCCTTAACCACGATGGCGATTACAACGTATACAAGACCGGCAAAGGCTGCGCCCGCAATCAGACCGGTGTAACCGGCAGAAACGGAAGCGGCGCCGCCGAAGGCTGCCAGCATAGAGCCGATGAAAGCGAAGGAAGAGCCTAAGAACACAGGGCTCTTAAACTTGGTGAACAGCTGGTACACGATGGTACCCACACCTGCGCCGAACAGAGCGGCGGACTGGCTCATACCGTTGCCGATGATAGCGGGGACGAGAATGGTAGCTGCCAGGATTGCCAAAACCTGCTGGAAAGCAAACAGCAGCATTTGGCCGAACTTGGGCTTGTCTTTGATGCCGTAGATCAGATTCATTGTGTTTCCTCCAATATTCTTTCTTTTATGAAATTCCAATCGCAAAAAAAGAGAAAATGCCGCAATTGCATTGCAGAACATTTCCTCCTTTCCCGGATTTTATTTCTGGTAAAAGTATACCTCTTATTTTGACAAAATGCAAGAAAAAAGTTCACAAAAATGTAAAAAATCACGCGGTATCAGTTGGGATACCGCGTGATAAATAGGTTTGTGTTATCGGCTGCCCTTATCGTAGGGGATGCCCTCTGCCTTGGGGGCACGGGATTTTTTGGAGGTAAACGACAGCACCACCAGGGTAATCAGGTACGGCAGCAGCCGGTACAGGTGGGAGCTGATGCCGATTTCCGCCAGCATAAACACGCCGTCGCCGTTTAGGTCGATACTGCCGTAGCCGGCGGCGATGCACTTGAACAGACCGAACAGCAGCGCGCCCAGGGCGATGTTCAGCGGCTTCCAGTTACCGAAAATCATAACTGCCAGCGCCAGGAAGCCGAAGCCTGCCACGTCACCGTTGGCCGAGCAGTTGGTGGCGGTCAGGGCGTAGACAAAGCCGCCCATACCGGCCAGCGCACCGGAGATGGTGGTACCGGCGTAGCGCATACGGGACACGTTAATGCCCAGAGAGTCCGCTGCCTGGGGATTTTCGCCGCAGGCGCGCAGCCGCAGACCGAAGCGGGTGAAATACAGAAGCACAGACAGGGCAACGAAGACCAGAATACAAACATAGGTGGCCAGGTAGACCTTATTTAAGAAGGTCTCGGCGAAGAAGCCCCACTGGACATCCTTGTCCACACCGAAGGTGGATTTTTTAATCATAAACCAGGAGGCGGCGTCACCGGTCTTCATCTGCAGGGTGTTCTGATTTGCCAGAATCCGCACCAGAAACAGCACCAACGCGGGAGCCAGCAGGTTCAGCGCCGTGCCGCCGATGGTCTGGTCGGCTTTCAGATTCACCGCCGCAAAGGAAAGCAGCAGGGAGAACAGCGCGCCAAAGGCGGCAGCCACCACCATTGCGCCCAGCTCCAGCGCCTGCAGCGTCCAGAAATTGCCCATTCGGGCGGCGTTTACAAACAGGTCCACGTCCTGCATCAGCCGGACGAAGTACACGCCCACGAAGGCACCCATAATCATAATGCCTTCCAGCGCCAGATTGATGATACCGCTGCGCTCGGCGAACACGCCGGCCAGCGCTACAATCATCAGAGGAATGGCAAACAGGAGTGTTTGTTGTACAACAAAGGTCATTTCCCGGCGCCTCCTTTCTTAGGTCTTCTTCTGCTCAGCCACATTTGAATGACCAGAGAGAAGGCACTTAAATACACAATTACCGCAATCACCACGTCGGTGATGTATTCGTTGTAGGCGGTGAGGGTGGTCAGCTGCTGACCCACAATGTTCAGCATCGCCATAAAGATACCGGAGAACACCACGGCTACCGGGTGATTCAGGGCAAGCAGCGCCACGGGAATGCCGTTAAAGCCGGCTGCGGGCAGCGCCTGATAGGTAATCCAGTAGAATTCCGTGTTGCCGGAGAGCCAGTAAAGACTTGCGCCGCCGGCGGCCAGTGCGCCTGCCATTGCCATACTCAGCACGATGTTCCGCTTATCCTTGATACCGGCGTAGCGGGCGGCGTGGCGGTTGGCGCCGCAGGCCTTCAGCTGGTAGCCCAGGGTGGTCTTGTTCATAATGATATACACCACCACAGCCAGCAAAATCGCTATCACAATGCCGCCGTTGACCTGAGAGTCGGGGAAAATCTTATCCAGACCCATTTTGGAGGTTTCCACGTGGTTAAAGGAGGTTTTGTAAATGTAGCCGGTTTTCGTGCCCTCTGCCACATTCTTCAAATCGCTGATGTCAAATGCCCAGGTTACCACGTTGGCGGCAATCCAGTTGGTCATAATACAGGCGATGACCTCGTTGATATTCAAAAATGCCTTCAAAAGGCCGGGAATCGCACCCCACAGCGCACCGGCAACCATACCGCCTAAAAAGGCCAGCAGCCAGATAAGGGCAGGGGACACTGTCGCGGAGGGGATTTTCAGCGCGATAAATAAGGTTGCCAGCGTACCCATCAGATACTGACCGGGCGCGCCGATGTTAAAAAGACCTGTTTTGAAAGCCACGGCCACGGAAAGACCGGTCATAATCAGCGGCGTTGCCCGGAAGAGCATATTGCCCCAGGAGGTGGGATTAAAGCCCCAGGTTAACTGACCTGCTTCCCGTCCTGTGGACAGAAGCCCCAGGAAAATGAGACGCACGCCGTCCCAAATGCCGGTAAGGCCAATGTTGGGCTTACTCAGACCCACAATAATGGCAACCAGCGCGCCCACGCCCAGACCGATGAGGATGGACAGCAAAGAGGCAAACACCTTGCGGCTGCCGTCGCTGTTTAGCAGTGTTTTACACTTGTTCATTGGCTGCCTCCTTCCGCTTTCTTCGCGCCTGCCATATACAGACCCAGCTCCTGCAGGTCGGTGGTCTTGGGGTCAAGCTCGCCCACGATTTCGCCCTCGTACATAACCAGAATCCGGTCGGACAGGTTCATCACCTCGTCCAGCTCCAGACTCACCAGCAGCACAGCCTTGCCGGCGTCCCGCTGGGCAACCAGCTCCCTGTGGATATGCTCAATGGCGCCCACGTCCAGACCCCGGGTGGGCTGGACTGCCACAATCAGCGACTTGTCTCTGTCCATCTCCCGGGCGATGATGGCCTTCTGCTGGTTGCCGCCGGACATACTCCGCGACACCGTCACAGGGCCTTGACCGGAGCGGACGTCATACTGTTCAATCAGCGTTTCGGCATATTCCCGCACTGCGCCACCCCGAATAAAGCCCAGACGCTGGAAGCGGGAATCCCGGAAGTTCTGCAGCACCATATTCTGCTCTAAGGTAAAGTCCAGCACCAGACCGTGCTTGTGCCGGTCCTCGGGGATATGGCTCATACCCGCATCGCTGCGGCGGCGGATAGAGTCCCGGGAAATTTCCTTGCCCCGCAGGCGGATTTTGCCGGCGGAGGCCTTTTCCAGTCCTGTCAGACCGTGAATCAGCTCGGTCTGGCCGTTGCCGTCAATACCGGCAATGCACACAATCTCACCAGTGCGTACTTGGAAAGATACACCCTTGACTGCGTCGTTTTTGTGCAGCTTGGAGGGAACGGACAGGCCCTCTACCTCCAGTACCACGTCACCGGGCGTTGCCGGTGCTTTATCAACCTGCAGCTGCACGGGACGGCCCACCATCATCTGGGACAGTTCCTGCTTGGTGGTGTCGCAGATGTTCACAGTGCCCACGTACTTGCCCTTGCGCAATACGGTGCAGCGGTCAGCCACCGCCATAATTTCGTTGAGCTTGTGGGTGATAAAGAGAATGGACTTGCCCTCCTTGGCAAAGCCACGCATAGTCTCCATCAGCTCGTCAATTTCCTGAGGGGTCAGCACGGCGGTAGGCACGTCGAAGATAAGAATCTCGTTGTCGCGGTAGAGCATTTTCAAAATCTCCACCCGCTGCTGCATACCCACGGTGATGTCCTCCACCTTGGCGTTCAGGTCTACCTTCAGACCGTAGCGCTGGGACAGCTGCTCTACCTTTTGCCGGGCCTGCTGCTTTTGCAGAAAGCCCATTTTCGTGTCTTCCGCGCCTAAGATAATGTTGTCCAGCACCGTAAACACGTCAATGAGCTTGAAGTGCTGGTGGACCATACCGATGTTCAGGGCGGTGGCATCGTTGGGATTGTTGATGGTGACAACCTCGCCGTTTTTCTTGATGACACCCTGCTCCGGCTGGTATAAGCCGAACAGAACGGACATCAGCGTGGACTTGCCTGCGCCGTTTTCTCCCAAAAGGGCGTGAATTTCACCGCTTTTCAGCTGCAGGGTGATGTCGTCGTTGGCCACAATTCCGGGGAATTCTTTCCGAATGCCCAGCATTTCAATGATGTATTCCGATTGCATAGGCATAAGCCTCCTTTCGGTATATTTCCAAGAAAATTATACGCAATATAAGGGGTAAATGCAATGTTTTTCGTTATTTTAATACGATTTTGTTAAACAAAAACAGGGTATCATCGAATCTGTCCACCGTCTCCGGGCAGCCGAACACGCCGATGAGCAGCGTTTGCCCGTCCTTCTCAAACAGAGACAGCAGGCAGTTGCCGGCGGCAAGGGTGGTGCCGGTTTTTAAGCCCTTGGCGTGGGGGCAGTAGTAGGGGGTGGAGGGGTCAATCAAGAGGTTACTGTTGCGCCAGGTAATCGTCTGTCCGTGGAGGGTGACCTCCTGCTTTGCCACAGAGGCGTACTTCATCACCAGCGGGGTCTTCATCGCAAGGCTGCCCAGCACGGTCAAATCTTTCATTGTGGTGTAGTGGTTGTCATCGTGAATGCCGTCGGGATTCATAAAGTGGGTGCCGGTCATACCCAGCTTGGCAGCCTGGGTGTTCATTTCGTTGACAAAGGCCTTGACGGCGTTTAAGGCGGGGAAATTGGAATCCTTGGCAGTAATCACCTTGCCTGCCCGCTCAGCCAGCAGGTAGGCTGCATCGTTGCCGCTGGGCAGCATCATACCCGCAATCAGCTGCTCCACAGTCACCGTGTCACCCTTTTGAATGTCGGCGACGGAGGAGTCCCAGTCCAGCAAATCCAGCGCGTCACCGGCGGTGACGGTGTCTTCGGGAGATAGGTACTGCAGCGCCACATAGGCGGTAAAGAGCTTGGTGATGCTGGCAGGATAGATTTTTTCCTCAGTCTGTCCACCGGTGAGCAGGAAGCTTTTTGCGTCGCAGTCATAAACAAAGTATGCCTTGGCAAGCATCTGCCGGTCATCGGGGTAGGTCTTCCACGTGGGAATGAACAGCTGCTCGGTGGTATTCTCCACAGGGCCTACGGGAATATCCTCCGTGGTGTCGGTGGTGGTATTTTCCGTGGTGTCTGCGGTGGAGGTGTCCTCCGGCAGACCGGTGGTGGTATTGCCGGATTCTGTGGTAGTCTCCGAGGTGCTTGTACCGGGGGTAATATCGGGGGGTGTTTCGGGTCGGGGCAGGAAGGCGGTCACAACCAGCGCCACCAGCAGCACCCCAAGAACGGCAATTTCCGCAATCAGCAGTTTCTTCATAATGTTCCTCGTTTTCCCTAAATTTATTTCATTATACACCAAAACAGGGGAAAAACCAAGAGGGAGAATAATTTTCTTTCTTTTGAGAAAAATAAGGCAGTCCGACGGAATATTCTTGACTTTTTCTCCGGCTATGGTATAGTAAAACTACCATGAGGGAGTAATTCCGGGTAGTCTTGTCTACCCGCAGCATTTCGTCAAGCCGGCCTTTGCCCGGGATGCTTTGTAAGAATGAGACTCGTGCACAGCGTCATTGGGCGTGTGCGCGGGTCTTTTGTATTTTATATATAAGGAGTGTTGATTGGATGCGGAAAACCTACACCCAAACCACGCAGGAGGTCTTGCAGAATCTGGGCGTGGACACAGACGGTCTGACCGCTGCTCAGGCGCAGGAACGTCTGGCAAAGTACGGCCCCAACAAGCTGAAGGAGGGGGAAAAGCCCACGCTGCTGCAGCGGTTTTTGGCCCAGCTGAAAGACCCGATGCTGATTATTCTGCTGATTGCCGCGGCGGTGTCTGCTGCCACCACCGTGGTGCATAATCTGCAAAACCCTGCCGAGCCGGAGGGTCTGGCAGAGGTGTTTATCATTCTGATTGTGGTGCTGCTCAACGCCATCTTGGGTGTGTTCCAGGAGAGCAAGGCAGAAGCTGCCATTGAAGCGCTGCAGACCATGACCGCCGCCACCTGTAAGGTGATTCGGGACGGCAAGCAGATGGTATTGCGCTCCGACGAGCTGGTACCCGGCGACGTGGTGGTGCTGGAGGCAGGCGATGCGGTGCCGGCAGACGGTCGGATTATCGAAAACGCCAGCTTAAAGATTGAAGAGGCAGCGCTGACCGGTGAGTCTGTGCCGGTGAACAAGATGATTGACGCGCTGAACTTAAAGAGCGAAAGCGACGATGTACCGCTGGGCGACCGGAAGAATATGTGCTATATGGGCTCTACCGTGGTTTACGGCCGGGGCAAGGCGGTCATCACCGAGACCGGTATGGACACGGAGATGGGTAAGATTGCCGGCGCGCTGGCAAGCGCCCAGGAGGAGCAGACCCCCCTGCAGAAGAAGCTGGACGAGTTGGGCAAGACCCTGTCCAAGCTGGTGCTGGGTATCTGCGTGTTTATTTTTGTTTTCAATCTGCTTATGGCAGGCAGCTTCCAGCTGAATGTGATTCTGGAAACCTTTATGGTGGCAGTGTCTCTGGCGGTTGCCGCCATTCCCGAGGGACTGGCTACCGTGGTGACGGTGGTGCTGTCCATCGGCGTTACCAATATGTCCAAGCGCAACGCGGTCATTCGTCGGCTGACTGCTGTGGAGACGCTGGGCTGCACCCAGGTTATCTGCTCCGACAAGACCGGCACACTGACCCAGAACAAGATGACCGTGGTGGAGCATTTGGGTGAAACCAGCCTGCTTGCCACCGCGATGGCGCTGTGCTCCGACGCAAACTTAAACGCTGACAATCAGGCAGAGGGCGAGCCGACGGAGTGTGCGCTGGTGAATTTTGCCTATAGCGTGGGTCTGCACAAGGCCCAGCTGGAGGCGGCAACGCCCCGTGTGGACGAAGCGCCCTTTGATTCCGGACGGAAGATGATGTCCACGGTCCACGCAGTGAATGGCGGCTTTGTCCAGTATACCAAGGGCGGTCCTGATGTGGTGCTTGCCCGCTGCACCGCCTATCTGGACGGCGGTCAGGTCAAGCCTATGACCGAGGACGTCCGCGCCAAAATTATGGAAGAAAACAAGCGTCTGGCAGATAAAGCCTTGCGTGTTCTGGCAGCCGCCAAGCGGGACTGGACGGAAAAGCCCGCTGACAACACCCCCGAATATTTAGAGCAGCAGCTGTGCTTCATTGGTCTGACCGGTATGATTGACCCGGTCCGTCCCGAGGTAAAGCCTGCCATCGATGCCTGCGCCGCAGCGGGTATCCGCCCTGTGATGATTACCGGCGACCACAAGGACACCGCCGTGGCCATCGCCAGAGAGCTGGGCATTATCGAAAGCGCCGAGCAGGCCATCACCGGCGCGGAGCTGGAGAGCATCTCCGACGAGGACATCACCGAGGCGGTGAAGAAGTACTCGGTCTACGCCCGGGTACAGCCGGAGCATAAGACCCGCATCGTCACCGCGTGGAAGCGCAACGGCGCCATCACCGCAATGACCGGCGACGGTGTCAACGATGCGCCCTCCATTAAATCTGCCGACATCGGCGTGGGTATGGGCATCACCGGCACCGACGTGACCAAGAACGTGGCGGATATGGTGCTGGCGGACGATAACTTTGCCACCATCGTCACCGCCGTGGGCGAGGGTCGCCGGATTTACGATAATATCCGCAAGGCCATTCAGTTCCTGCTGGCGTCCAATATGAGTGAGGTGCTGGGCGTGTTCGGCGCAACGTTGCTGGGCTTTACCCTGCTCAACCCCGTACACCTGCTGTTTATCAATCTGGTCCCCGACTGCTTCCCGGCGCTGGCGCTGGGTATGGAGGAGGCGGAGCCGGACACTATGAGCCGTCCGCCCCGCAACGCCAAGGAGGGCATCTTTGCCGGCGGTCTGGGCTTTGACATTGCCTATCAGGGTGTGCTGGTTACTCTGCTGACCATTGTCGCATATATCATCGGTCACTGCTTCGAGGTGGGTTACTTTGAAATGCCCAAGGGTGTTTCCCCGCACGGTATGACGATGGCGTTCCTGACCATGAGTATGTGTGAGATTTTCCACTCCTTTAATATGCGCTCTCAGCGCAAGTCCGTCTTCAGCCTGCGCAAGCAGAACAAGATTCTGTGGCTGGCGATGATTGGCTCTCTGCTGCTGACCACCGCTGTGCTGGAGATTCCCTTCCTTGCCAATGCCTTCGGCTTTGAGATGATCAGCTGGACAGAGTACGGCATCTCTCTGGCGCTGGCGATTCTGGTGATTCCCGTGGTGGAAATCGTCAAGCTGATTCAGAGAAAACGCGGAAAGTAAAGCAAAAGGGCGTGGTAATACACGCCCTTTTTACAAAGGAGGAGCTTTTATGAAACCGGAAGAACTGATTTTACTGGCAAAAGAGGCAATGCTTCACGCCTACGCCCCTTACTCCGGCTTTAAGGTAGGCGCAGCGTTGCTGTGCGCCGACGGAAAGGTCTATCAGGGCTGCAACATTGAAAATGCCGCCTACGGCCCTACCAACTGCGCCGAGCGCACCGCTGTGTTCAAGGCGGTCTATGACGGTTGCCGGGATTTTACTGCCATCGCCGTGTGCGGCGGCAAGGACGGCATTCTCACCGGCGCATTCCCGCCCTGCGGTGTCTGCCGGCAGGTGCTGCGGGAGTTTTGCAGGGACGATTTTGCCGTCTACTTAGCCGGCGCGGACGGTACTTATGAGACTTTGACTCTCGCGCAGCTGCTGCCTTACAGTTTTCAGGCGGAAACCCATATGAAATAGAGTCGAAAATTGGCAAAATTTCACAAAAAGGCGCAAGAGTGATTGACATTTTTAGGCAAACGTCCTATAATAAAGAAAGCAAATCCCCAAATTTGTTTTACTTTATGGAGGAAAGAAAAATGAAAAAGTTTTTGGCACTGCTGCTGGCAGTACTGATGGTCGTTGGCCTGTTCGCAGCCTGCGGCAACAAGTCTACCAGCACCACCGACCCCGACAAGATTGATGACGAAATGACCAGCAAGGACGGCACCTATGAGGTCGCCTTCATCACCGACGTGGGTCAGCTGAAGGACAAGTCCTTCAACCAGGGCACCTACGACGGCGTGAAGCTGTACGCCGCCAACAACGGCAAGTCCTACAAGTACTATATGCCCGCCAACGGCGACCAGGCTACCGATACCGACCGTATCGATGCTATGAAGGCCGCTTGCGCCAACGGCGCTAAGATCGTTGTGGCTGCCGGCTTTATGCAGGAAGGCGCTCTGCGCGCTGCTGCTCTGGCATACCCCGATGTGAGCTTCGTGTTCATAGACGGCTACCCCGTTCAGGAAAAGGCTACCGAGTACGGCGCTGACGGCGCTGCACTGCCCAACACCAGCCCCATTCTGAAGAACATCGCAGGCATCTCCTTCCAGGAAGAGCAGTCCGGATACTTAGCCGGCTACGCTACCGTTATGGAAGGCTTCACCAAGCTGGGCTTCACCGGCGGCGGTGGCGGCACCAATCCTGCCTGCTGCCGTTTCGGCTACGGCTTTGTACAGGGCGCTGACGCTGCCGCTGCTGCAAAGGGCGTAAAGGTCGAAATGAACTACTCCTGGCTCCACGGCGCTACCTTCACCGCTTCCAACGAGCTGCAGACTATGGCTACCGGTTGGTACCAGAACGGCACCGAGGCAATCTTCTGCTGCGGCGGCTCTATGTTCCAGTCTGTTGTGGCTGCTGCCGGCGCTGAGGACGGCAAGGTCATCGGTGTTGACGTTGACCAGTCCGGCGACTCCCCCACGGTTATCACCTCTGCTATGAAGGGTCTGGCTGACTCCGTGCAGTGGGCACTGGCTAAGTTCTACGACGGCAAGTTCTCCGAGCTGGGCGGCACCAGCACTGCTCTGGGCGCAAAGGACAAGGCTGTTGGCCTGCCCGTTGACACCTGGTCTCTGAAGAACTGGAAGGTAGAAGACTACGAGGCTCTGCTGGCTAAGCTGGTTGACGGCTCTGTAAAGGTTGACGCCGATTGGAACAACCTGAAGTCCACCGACAATGTCACCTTGAAGATTGTTGAGTAACAATTAAAAAAACAAAACTGCAGCCCCGACAGGTGCAAGCCTGTCGGGGCTTTACAAAGGAGATTATGAATATGGAAAACGAAGAACTGCTGCAGGAGGAAGAATCCTCCGTTCTGACCCTCACCGACGAAAACGGACAGGACACCAATTTCGATTATCTGGATTGCATTGAATATGAAGGCACGGAGTATTTGGTGCTGATGCCCGAGGATTCCGATGAAATCGTGATTCTGGAGGTCCAGCCGGTGGACGAGGAGAACGAAAACTATCTGGCTGTGGAGAGCGAAGAGATTCTCGACGCGGTCTACGGTATTTTCAAGGAGCGCTATAAAGACGTTCTGCAATTTGAAGACTAAAAAATGCCCCTCCTGTGGAGGGGCGTTTTTGTTTATACAGAAGTCAGCTGTTTTTCGGGAAGATTTTGCCACGTCAGCCCCTTGGGGTAGAAGAAACGTACTTTTTCCTCTGCCAGACGAATGTCCACAGTTTCTGCAATCCGCAGCTCTCCGTCTAAGTTTACGGGAGTAGGCTTGTCGCAGGTAATCTTGATGCGGTCGGTGGTGATGCGCCGCACAAGTCGGGGCAGCTCCTTATACCGACCGGCCTTGTAAATGCCAATGAGCCTTGCCACGCCCAGACGGGACACGCTTTTTACCAGCAGTACCTCTAACTTTCCGTCGGTGGGGTCTGCCTCCGGTACGGGGTTGAAGCCGCCGCCGTAGTACCTGCCGTTGCAGGCGCAGACCAGGGTGAAGCGGTCGTCAATCACTTCGCCGTCTACTTCTACCTTGTAATGCTCGCTGACACCCCGAATGGTGTTGACCACCGCAGAGGCGGCATAGGCACGGAAGCCGCTGAGCAAAGGAATGCGCTTGTAGTTGGCAACGTCTGTACCCACGCGGGCGTCAAAGCCTACGGAGCAGATGTTCAGACTGTAATCGTCGTTGCAGCGAATCAGGTCAAAGCGGGTTTCCTCTGCGTCCAGCAGACGTTCCAGATCGGAAAACGCCTCCGGCTGGGAGAAAATCCGGGCAAAGTCATTGCCGCTGCCCACGGCAAACATCGTCACCGCCACATTGTGAAAGTCGGCCACGCCGGAGACCACCTCGTTGAGTGTGCCGTCGCCGCCGCAGGAATAAATCCGGTATTCCTCGCCGCTTTCCGCCGCCCGTCGGGCAATTTTTTTGCACTGCCCGGGCGCGCCGGAAATTTCAATGGAATATTCCAGCCCCCGCGCCTCACAGACCCGGGCAATCTGCTTGCGGTAAGCTTCTGTCCGGTTGCGGCTGCCGGCGGCGGGATTGATGATAAACAGGTGTTTCATAATGTTACTTCCTTCTGCGGGAATTGTCTGTAAACATATAGTAGTCGCACTTGATTTTTCCGTTGTAGAATTTCCGTTTTTTGTCTGCCCGCCGGCCGAAGTAATGCTCAAACTCCGGCTCGGAGGTGATGACGAACTGCTTCCAGTCGTTGGCAAATTTTAAGTGCCGGCCCAAGGCGCTATATAGCCGCTTGGCGCTGCTTTGCTCCATCATTCGCTCGCCGTAGGGCGGGTTGCAGACTAAAATACCACTGTCGCAGGGCAGGCTCATTTTGGTGGCGTCCCCGTCTTTGAAGGTGACGCAATCGGACACACCCGCTTTCCGGGCGTTGGCAAAGGCGAGGGATACGCAGGTGGGGTCGTTGTCCGAGCCCATAATCCGGTAGCTGCCGGAAAATTCCCGGTCCTTGGCCTCCTCGATAGCTTGCGTCCAGGCGCTCTGGGGCATCCAGGGGAACTGCTGGGCGGCAAAGGCGCGGTTTAAGCCGGGGGCGCGGTTTTTGGCAATCAGCGCCGCTTCAATGGGGATAGTACCCGAGCCACAGAAGGGGTCCCAGAAAAATTCCTTGCCCCGGAAACGGGTCAGCTGAATCATACCGGCAGCCAGGGTTTCGTGGAGCGGCGCATCGTTGCCGATGGCCCGGTAGCCCCGCTTGTGCAGACCCTGTCCGGAGGTGTCCAGAGAGAGGGTTACCTGATTGTTGAGAATGGTAAAGTGCAGCTGGAATTTTACCCCTGTCTCCGGCAGCCAGGAGATGCCGTACTTCTCGCCTAAGCGGCGGGAGGCGGCTTTTTTGATAATCGCCTGACAGTCGGAGGTACTCATCAGCTGGCTGTTTAAGCAGTGACCCTTCACGGGGAACTGTCCGTCGGCGGGGATATACTCCTCTAAATTGGTGCGGTATACTCCCTGGAACAGCTCTTCGTAGGTGGTGGCTTCAAATTGCGCCAGCACCACCATCACCCGCTCGCCGGTGCGCAGGCAGATATTTGCCTTGGCAAGGGCGTTTTCGTCGCCGGTGAAAAGGACACGGCGGTCCTCCACCCGGACGTTTTCCATACGCAGTCTTTTCAGTTCGTCGCCAGCCAGACCCTCAAGTCCGAACAGGCAGGGTACGATAAATTGCATATCTTTCATACATTCACCTACGGAATAATTTTGGATTTTTTCAGATACCGCTCTTCCTCGGAGAAGACGCAGCCGCAGTACTTCTGCATATAAAAGCAATGCTCTCTGGCGTAGTCCTGTCCGGCGCGGAACACCTCCCGGAAGTCCCGGTAGAGGAAGGCAACGCCGTATTCTTCCGCCGCCTGCTCCGCCACCGCCTTCATCAGCGCGTGATTCTGGTAGGGACTGATAAACAAAGACGAGGTAAAGCTGTCAAAGCCCTGCTCGCGGGCGGTCTTTGCCGTCTCATACAGGCGCATTTCATAGCATTTTACGCAGCGGTTTTCAATGTCCTCTGCCACTGCCCGCACAAAGGGGCGCAGGGCGTAATCATTTTTTTCGATAAGCGGCAGCGCTGCGGCCTCGGCATATTCCCGCAGGCAGTTGCGGCGGGCCTTGTACTCGGTAAAGGGGTGGATATTGGGGTTAAACCAGAAGCCGGTCACGTCAATATTCTCCCCCCGCAGCAGCGCCACGCACTGGTTTGCGCAGGGGGCGCAGCAGATGTGCAGCAAGGTTTTCATAGCATTCTCCTCGAATGGAAATCGGTTTCATTTATTGTAACACGAAACGTACCAAACCGCAATTACAATATTCTGTTTGTTTCGTAAATTCCCGGTGGTATACTTGACGGGCACCGCCGGATTTAGTATGATTACAGAAAGTATGATACTATAGGAGGTGCGCCGTGGAAGATAAGATGTTTATGGAACAGGCCTTGTGCCTTGCCAGGGAAGCGGCGGCAGACGGGGAAGTGCCGGTAGGCTGTGTGATTGTGCGAAAGGGCGAGATTGTGGGTCGGGGAAGAAACCGCCGGGAGACGGACAAGACCGCCTTGGGTCACGCAGAGCTGGAGGCCATAGCCGATGCCTGCAAAAATTTGGGCGGCTGGCGGCTGTGGGATTGCACGATGTACGTAACCCTGGAGCCTTGCCCGATGTGCGCCGGCGCGATTATCAACGCCAGAATCCCCACGGTGGTTGTGGGCGCGAAGGATTCTAAGTGCGGCGCCTGCGGCTCGGTCTGCGACCTGTTTTCTATGGACTTTAACCACCACCCTCGGGTGCAGTTCGGTGTACTGGAGGCGGAATCCCAGGAGCTGCTCACCGGCTTTTTCCGGCAGCTGCGGGAGGAACTGAAGGACAGGCCCAAGTGGAAAAAACCTGAATAACGAGAAAGAGAGCGTTAGAAAACGCTCTCTTTTCTTTTCCAAAGGAGGAGACTATGGAACAAAAGGTGATACGCGCCGGCACACTGGTGCTGATCGGGGCGCTGGTGCTGCGGCTGTTATCCGGCAGCAGTCTGGGCAGCCGGCTGACCCTGTCGCCCAAGGCGGCGGCGCTTATGGTGTTTCTCCAGACCGGGCGACCCATACGTCCGGCGCAGATTACCTTTACCCCCCAGCCGGAGGAGACCACCGGGGAGACTGAGCCGCCTCCCACCGAAAGTGACCGGCCGGTTTTTTCTCCCCAGGAGGCAGACGACATTGCCATCTCCTGCACCTTTGACTACACCGCCGACCTGCCCGCCCTGCTGACCCAGCCCCTTGACTGGGATTTGACCGGGGATAAGCCTACGGTGCTGATTGTCCACTCCCACGCCACCGAGAGCTTCTCTCCCACCGGTACTTATCAGCAGACCACGCCTTATCACACGCTGGACACCCAGTACAATATGATTTCCGTGGGTGCGCGACTTGCCCAGCTGCTGGAGGCGGGAGGCGTTTCGGTGATTCAGGATACTGCGCTCCACGATGAGCCGTCTTACAATGCCGCGTATTCCAACAGCCGCAAAAGTGTGGAGGAATACTTAAAGACCTACCCGTCTATCCGGCTGGTGCTGGATTTGCACCGGGATTCCTTTGAGGACGAGGAGGGGAATCAAATTGTCCACACGGTGTTTGCGCAAGATACCACCTATGCGCCGCTGATGTTCGTGGTGGGTACCGGCTACAGCGGTCCGGAGCACCCGGATTGGCGGGAGAATCTTTCGCTGGCGCTGAAGCTGCAGACCCAGATTGAGGGACTTTGCCCCGGCATCTGCCGGAATATCAATCTGCGGGGTCAGCGCTTCAATCAGGACCTGTCCACCGGCGCGCTGCTGGTGGAGGTGGGCGCCTCCGGCAACAATTATGAGGAGGTTTCCCGGTCTGTGGAAATGCTGGCGGAGGGGATTTTGACCCTTGCCCGGGGCAGCAGGTAAGGGCGTTACAGCACATTCTGCCAGTTAAAGCTGTGGGCTTCCGCCACCGCCTTGAGCCGCTTGGCAAGCTCCTTGCAGCAGGCGGCAAAGTGGGGCTCTTCGCCGGTGCGGGCATAAACCTCCATTTCGCTGAACAGGGCGTCCACATCTTCCATAGGGGAGTGGTCAGCTACGGTTGCCGTCGCGTTCCAATGACGCTCCCAGCGCGCCTTTGCTTCGGAGGCCAGAGCAACCCCCTGTTCAAATTCCCCGCTGAGGGTTTTTTCCGCTGCCTGCTCTAACAGATCCTTCGTGGGCAGGTGGGCGCTGCTTACCGCTGCGGACACCACAAACCCCAGAATGAGAAACACAACCAAAAGACCAACGCCAAACCAACCCCGTGCCATTTAACTTTCCTCCTTGCGGTAAAATACGATGCGGTCGCTGCCGTCCACCGTCAGAAGCCAGGTCTGCTCCACGGTAGCCTGCCGCTGCTGCAGCACCTTGTGTACCCAGGCCATATCCTTTTCCGCCTTGGCAAGGTTTTTGGTCATCACCTCTCCGTCGGAAATCACGGTGATGGGGAGATACTGCTTTTTCACCTGCACACCGGCCTCTTTTGCAGAGGCCGGTTTTTCCTTGGGGAAGGGAAAGACCGACAGATTGCCGTTGGTCTCCAAAATGGCGTACTGCACCGCCTGCAAATCCAGCACGTCCTTTTCCCGCAGGTGGCCGGTCAGCTCGTCCAGGGTGATGCGGGTTTTCCGCAGATTTTTCTGCAAAATGTTTCCGTTTTCCACCAAAATCACCGGCTTGCCGCACAGAAGCTTCCGCAAGCGCGTGCTTTTCATAGCCAGCGCCGACAGCACCAGCTCTGCCCCCAGCACCGTCACGATGGGTACGGCGCCGGAAAACAGGGGGATAGCCCCGTCCTGCATAGGAATGGAGGCTAAGTTGGCAACCAGCATCGTTACCACGAACTCCGACGGCTCCATCTGCCCAATCTGCCGCTTGCCCATCAGCCGCACCACCGCAATCAGTACCAGATACAAAAGTATCGTGCGTACATAGGATAAAATCAAAAATACCACCTCTTGGAGGGTAGTTTTTCCGTAAAATTTGGAAATATGCGGAATTTATTCGCCGAAAATGCTTGACTTTTCTTTTTTGTACAGATATAATGTTTTAGCCTGCGTGTGCAGGCAATCCTTGCTCACGGCGCGTCCGTGGGCCAAAAGTCCAAAAGGAGGTGCAAACAACATGGCTAAGATCACTGGTAAGTACGAGGTTCTCTACATCATCGATGCAACACTCGGTGAGGAGGAGACCGCCGCACTTGTGAACAAGTTCAAGGCAATGGTGGAAGCGGAGGGTACTCTGACCAATGTTGATGAATGGGGCAAGCGTCGTCTGGCTTATCTCATCAACGATATGGCTGAGGGCTACTATGTTCTGATGAACATGGAAACCAAGCCCGAGTTCCCTGCAGAGCTGGAGCGTGTGATGAAGATCACCGAAGGCGTTCTGCGCTGCATGATCACCGCAGTGGAGGAGTAAGACTATGCTCAACCACATCACATTTATGGGTCGCCTGACCCGTGACCCCGAGCTGCGCCGTACCGGCAGCGGCGTCGCTGTTGCTTCTTTCTCCATCGCGGTTGACCGTGACTTCGGAAAGAACGAGAACGGCGAAAAGGAAACCGACTTCATTGACTGTGTGGCCTGGCGTCAGACCGGAGAGTTCGTCTCCAAGTATTTCACCAAGGGCCGTATGGCAGTGGTGTCCGGCCGGCTGCAGATTCGCAGCTGGACCGACAAGGATGGCAACAAGCGCCGTACCGCCGAGGTTGTGGCGGACAATGTCTACTTCGGTGACAGCCGGCGCGAAGGCGAGACCGGTGGCAGCTTTGCTGCGCCTGTCGGTGGCTACTCTGCGCCCGCATCCGCTCCTGTTTCGGATTTTGCGATGCTGGACGATGACGACGCCCAGCTGCCTTTCTAAGGTTTCTTATCTGAACTTTTTCACAATTGCTTACAAAGGAGGTTTTTCTCATGGCTAACGAACAGCGTATGCGTCCCCGCAAGCGCAAGAAGGTATGTGCTTTCTGCGTTGACAAGGTGACCGCTATCGACTACAAGGATACTGCAAAGCTCCGCCGTTACCTGTCCGAGCGCGGCAAGATTCTGCCCCGCCGTACCACCGGTACCTGCGCAGCCCATCAGCGCACCCTGACCACCGCTATCAAGCGCGCCCGTCAGATTGCTCTGCTGCCCTATGTAGCTGACTAATCAGAATCAAAAACCCGCTTCCACAAGGAAGCGGGTTTTTCTTACGTCTTTTCCGGGGGAAGGCTGCCCAGCAACTCTAAAATTTGCCGGCAATGCTCCCGCTCCTGCTGCGCCATACGGGCGAAAATCTGCCCGTACTCCGGGTGGCTGGACCGGGCCTCGTACTGGGCAAGACAGCGCATTTCCCGTCCGTAGCACCGGCGCAGCATAGCGGACACCGGCGCTTTGTCCGGCGCCGGCGGCGCGGGGATATCCGGCCGCCCCGCTCCCTGCAATGTATAGATTCCCTTTAAGCACGCCATATGGGACTGCTCTTCCTGTCCGATTTTTCGCAAAATCGCCGACGCGTTCCCTTGCACCCGCCGGGACAGAGATAAGTAAATGGCTGCGTCCTCCCATTCCTGGGCAATTAGGCCCTGCAGCCCTTGTGTGGGGTCGGCCACCGTTTCACCCTGCACCCGCTGCCAGACCCGGGCGGCTTTGGCTTTGTCGTAGGTTTCCATAGCATCCCCTCCTGTTGAGAAATTCCCTTTTAGTATAGTTTGGCGCAGATAGGGGATTTTGGAAAATCCGGGCGGGGAGAAAAATTTTTCTTTCCTTTTTCGGTCAAATGTGCTAAAATAAAGAAAACAGAACGACGGAGGTATTTTTATGGCAAGGACCAGCGACAAATCGGAGCTGATTTTGGAGTTTGTCAATCGCTTTGTGCAGGAAAACGGCTTTGCGCCCTCTGTGCGGGAGATTGGCGCTGCCGTGGGTCTGCGCTCCACCGCCTCCGTCAGCTATCATTTGCAGCAGCTGCAGGAAAAAGGACAGATTCTCGCGCCCGGCGCCAAGGGCCGCAAGCGGGCCATCGTGACTGCCCGGCGTCCCGGTCAGATTCCCGTGGTGGGTACGGTGACAGCCGGTATGCCCATTCTGGCGCTGGAGAATCAGGAGGGCACGATTCTTTGGCACGGTGACCCCGCCTGCTTTGCTTTGCGGGTGCGGGGTGACAGTATGGTAAACGCCGGAATCCTTAGTGGAGATACGGTGGTTGTCCGTCCCCAGCAGAGCGCCGATGACGGCCAGATTGTGGTTGCCCGCATCGGTGACGAGGCAACGGTCAAGCGCCTGCGCCGCCGGGGCGGTGAGGTGTGGCTGATGCCGGAAAACGATGCCTACTCCCCCATCGACGGCAGGGAAGCGGAGCTGATCGGCCTGGTCAAGGCGGTAATTCGGGAATATTGATTGTCAAAAACTACCCCAGGGGGTAGTTTTTGTTTTTTTGTCGGTTTCGGATAAAATTTCTAAGAATTTCCCAAATTCACGTAAAAAGGTTTACTTTGCCGATGTTTTGTGCTATACTATCTCGGCATTTATACATCTAAAGAAAGAAAAACAGGCAGCAAGCGCTGCCAAACAGTTGAAAGGAGTATTTTTCAATGGCGCATAAGTATGTTTATCTGTTCACCGAAGGCAATGGCTCTATGCGGGAGCTGCTGGGCGGTAAGGGCGCAAACCTTGCGGAAATGACCAACATCGGTCTGCCCGTTCCCCAAGGCTTTACCATCTCCACTGAGGCTTGTACCCAGTACTATGAGGATGGCCGTAAAATCAACGACAGCATTCAAGCTGAGATTATGGAATATGTAAAGAAGCTGGAAGACATCACCGGCAAGAAGTTCGGTGACAAGGAGAACCCCCTGCTGGTCTCCGTCCGTTCCGGCGCCCGCGCTTCTATGCCCGGTATGATGGATACCATTTTGAATCTGGGCCTGAACGAAGAGGTTGTGGAAGTGCTGGCTGCCAAGTCCGGCAACCCCCGTTGGGCATATGACTGCTACCGCCGTTTCATTCAGATGTATTCTGATGTGGTTATGGAAGTGGGCAAGAAGTACTTCGAGGTCCTCATCGATGAGATGAAGGAGCGCAAGGGTGTCACCCAGGACGTAGAGCTGACCGCTGACGACCTGAAGGAGCTGGCCGGCCAGTTCAAAGCTGAGTACAAGGCCAAGCTGGGCACCGACTTCCCCTCCGACCCCGTAGAGCAGCTGATGGGCGCAGTGAAGGCTGTGTTCCGCAGCTGGGACAACCCCCGCGCCAACATCTACCGCCGTGAAAACGAC
>JAZTWB010000077.1:0-32024 GCA_045635645.1 Faecousia sp.
CAAGAAGGCCTTCAAGGAGGCACAGCTTTTCGGCAAGGCCAATGCCATCGCGTCTTCTGAGGACCGGACCTTCTCCTATATTCCCGACTGCTCTGATCTTCCCATCTCCGAGGATGCGGACTATGTCTATATCTGCGAAAACAACACCATCTACGGAACAAAGTATCATACCCTACCCAACACCAAGGGCAAGCTGCTGGTTTCTGACGTGTCTTCCTGCTTCCTTTCCGAGCCGGTGGATGTAACCAAGTACGGTATGATTTACGGCGGTGTACAGAAGAATATCGGACCTGCCGGCGTTGTGATTGCCATTATCCGTGAGGATTTGATTACTGAGGACGTATTCCCCGGTACTCCCACAATGCTCCAGTACAAAATCCACGCCGATAACGGCTCAATGTACAACACACCTCCCGCTTACGGTATCTACATCTGCGGCAAGGTATTTAAGTGGCTGAAGAAGATGGGCGGACTGAAGGTTATGCAGGAGCGCAACGAGAAGAAAGCAAAGGTCCTGTACGACTTTTTGGACAGCAGCAGGCTCTTCACGGGCACTGTCCGCAAGGAAGACCGCTCTCTTATGAACGTACCCTTTGTAACCGGCGATGAGACATTGGATGCAGAGTTCGTGAAGGCTGCAACCGAGGCCGGCTTTGTGAATCTGAAGGGTCACCGCACAGTAGGCGGTATGCGCGCCAGTATCTATAATGCTATGCCCATTGAGGGTGTGGAGAAGCTGGTAGAGTTTATGAAGGAATTTGAGAAGAGCCATACATAAGCGAAAAGAGGGATATTATGTTTCAGTATCATTATTTGAATAAAATCTCTGATAAAGGAACGCAGCTGTGGACCGAGAATTATCAGAAGACCGAATCTTGCGACGATGCGCAGGCAATCGTTGTTCGCAGTGCTGCAATGCACGAAATGGCATTTTCTCCCGAACTGCTGGCAATCGCCAGAGCCGGTGCGGGTGTGAACAATATTCCCCTTGACCGCTGCGCGCAGGAGGGAATTGTCGTATTCAATACCCCCGGCGCAAATGCCAACGGCGTTGTGGAGCTGTCAATCTGCGGTATGCTGCTGGGCAGCCGTGATGTTATCGGTGGCATCAATTGGGTGCAGACAATTAAGGATACACCCGATGTTGGCAAGCAGGTGGAAAAAGGCAAGGCAAAGTTTGCCGGAAATGAGATTCTGGGCAAGAGTCTGGGTGTAATCGGCCTGGGCGCAATCGGCGGACCTCTTGCCAATGCAGCTTGCAAGCTGGGTATGAATGTTTACGGTTGTGACCCCTATATCTCCATTGATGCAGCCTGGCATCTGGACAGCCAGATTATCCACGCCAAGACCCGGGACGATATTTATGCCAATTGTGATTTTATCTCCCTGCACGTACCTCTGTTAGAGGATACTAAGAAGATGCTTAATCGCGAGGCATTCTCCAAGATGAAGGACGGCGTTGTCATTCTGAACTTTGCCCGCGATTTACTGGTGGACGATGAGGCGCTGGAGGAAGCACTGAAGTCCGGCAAAGTGCGCCGCTACATCACCGACTTCCCCAATGATAAGACTGCCGGTATGGAGGGCGTTGTGGCCATTCCGCACCTGGGTGCATCTACGGAGGAATCCGAGGACAATTGCGCAAAGATGGCAATTAAACAGGTGATGAACTATTTGGATAACGGAAATATTGTAAATTCCGTTAATTTCCCCAACTGTGATATGGGTGTATGCACCAAGGCGGCGAGAGTTACCGTCCTTCACAGAAACATTCCCAACACACTCAGCCAGTTTACCGCTGTATTTGCAGAGGAGAATATCAACATCTCCGATTTGATGAATCGCAGCAGAGGCGAGTATGCGTACTCAATGTTTGACTTGGATAGCATTCCTTCCGCGATGGCAATTAAAAAGCTCAATGACATCGAGGGCGTTGTCCGGGTGCGGGAAATCGACCGATAAAACAAATCCACCGATGGTGAGATATCCGCAAGGGATATTCCACCATCGGTGGTTATTTATTTACCTAATTCTTGATTTCGTTTATAGGCGGCTGCTACGCAGTCCATTAGCGTCTGCTTAAACTGTCTGTCATTTAATACGCCGATACCTGCTAAGGTGCTGCCACCTGGGGAGCAGACAGCATTTTTCAGTTCCACGGGTGTACGGGAATCGGTTTGTACCATCTTTGCTGCGCCAATCATTGTGGTTGCTGCATAAGCAAGGGCCTTCTCCTTCGGAACACCGCAGGCGGCTGCGCCGTCTGCCAGCGCGTCCATAAATATATACATATAGGCTGGTCCACAGCCGGATACAACGCCGGCAGCATCAATCAGTTCCTCGTCCAGAAGATCCCACTGTCCGCAGGGGGCAACGTCCTTCAGAAAATCTTCAGTCATTGCTTCGTCCACCAGACGGTTACAGCAGTATAGCGTCATACCGGAACTGACCGCTACCGGCGTGTTTGGCATAATGCGAATGACCGGCAGGGAAGTGCCGGCGAGCGCCTCAATCCGTGACAGGGTAAGACCGGCTGCCATAGAAATCAGTAGCGGCTTTTTCTCTTTCAGAATTGGCTGCAGCGGTGCAAGAACATCCGCCATCATTTGCGGCTTCACCGCCAGAAAAATCCGCTCGCAGGTTGCCGCAACCGTTTGATTGTCGGAATAAGTGCAGCCAAGTTCATCTGCTATCGCTCTGGCCTTGCCGGAGCGGTCTGTTAGCATAATATCCCTTGTAGTAACGGACAGTGCTTTTGCAATGGCGCCGCCCATATTTCCGCAGCCGATAAATCCGTATTTCATAGCAAGCTCCTATCTTATGTGACCGTTTCCGTGAATGATGTACTTATAGCTGGTCAGCTCCTTAAGGCCCATAGGACCTCTTGCGTGAAGCTTTTGGGTAGAGATACCCATTTCACAGCCAAGTCCGAATTCGCCGCCGTCGGTAAAACGTGTGGAGGCGTTTACATACACGGCTGCGCTGTCCACGCCTGCTGTAAAGGCGGTAATTGCACCCTCGTTCCGGGATATAATTGCCTCGCTGTGACCTGTGGAGTGTTCCGCAATATGAGAAATTGCTTCAGTAACACCGTCAACACATTTAACTGCAAGAATGTAGTCTAAAAACTCTGTATCAAAATCTGCTGTGCCTGCCGGTGTGCCGGGAATGATTTTCGCAGCAAAGGGATCCAGCCTTAATTCAACAGACGTTTGCCGCTTGCTGACCAGTCGGTCATAAACAAGGGGCAGGAAGGAATCCGCAATTGCCTTGTCCACCAGCAGAACCTCTACAGCGTTGCACACACTGGGGCGGCTGGTCTTTGCATTTTCAATAATATTCAGCGCTGTATCAAAGTCTGCGGATTTTTCCACATACAAATGGCAGATACCGGTTCCGGTGGCAATGCAAGGTACGGTTGCCTGCTGCACACAGGCATTAATGAGTCCTGCACCGCCCCGGGGAATCAACAAATCCACATACCCCTGCGCTTTCATAAGCTGCACAGCGCTTTCCCGGGAGGTGTCGGAAACCAGATTTACTGCGTTTTCGTTGATGCCTACAGACCGCAAACCGATGCGCAACGCCTCTACAATAGCGCTGGTGGAGCGATATGCCTCCTTGCCACCGCGGAGGACACAGACATTGCCGCTTTTTAAGGTCAGAGCTGCGGCATCGCTGGTTACGTTGGGGCGGCTCTCGTAAATGATGGCAACCACGCCAATAGGGGAGGAAACCTTGGAAATTTCCAGACCGTCCTCACGAACGTGGGTATCCAATGTGATACCAACAGGGTCGGGCAGCTTGGCCACCTGACGGATTCCCTCTGCCATAGCGGCAATCCGCTCCGGAGTCAGCCGGAGTCTGTCCAGCATCACAGGGGAGATTGTGTCTGCAGCCTGTGCCATATCAGCCTCATTGGCCTTTAGTATGTAAGATTCAGCGGCAAGCAGCGCATCTGCCATTGCCAGAAGTGCATCATTTTTTGCCTGGGTGGAAAGCTGTGCGATTTCCGATTTTGCTGCCTTGGCAGCTTTGAGCATATCAAACATTGACTTTCTCCGTAAATGTAGTGCCGACGGATTTGCCGTCCATAATGTCATACAGGTTGTTGGGGTTGCTGCCGTTGGTGATAATCATATCACAGCCGCAGCTTAAGCAGATTTTTGCTGCCTCCAGCTTGGTGACCATTCCACCGGTGCCGAGGTTACTGCTGCTTGCGCCAGCAAGGGCAAGAATGTCTTTGTCCACTGCGTTGGCTACCCGAATGAGCTTTGCGTTGGGGTCAAGGTGGGGGTCAGCGGTGTAGAGTCCGTCAATATCCGAAAGCAGCACCAGTTTGTCTGCTTTTACGCTTTGGGCAACGATTGCAGCCAATGTATCGTTATCACCAATGACAATTTCCTTTGTGGCTACGGTGTCGTTTTCGTTGATAACAGGAATGACATCCAAATCCATAAGGCGCGCAAGGGTATTGCTGAAATTGGTGTGACGAGTTTCGTTTTCCACGTCATCACCGGTAATCAGCAGCTGGGCAACGGTGTGATTGAACTCGCCGAACAGCTTGTCGTATATATACATCAGTTCGCACTGACCAACGGCAGCGGCTGCCTGCTTTGTGGGAATGTCCTTGGGGCGCTCCTGCAGGCCTAACTTGCCGATGCCCATCGCAATGGCACCGGAGGACACTACAATTACCTGGTTTCCGGCATTTTTAATATCACTGATTACCTTGCAAAGCTCTTCCACGCGGCGAATATTCAGATGACCTGTGGGGTATGCAAGGGTACTCGTACCAATTTTGATAACGATTCTCATAGGAACTCCTCCATATTCTCGGATATTTCTATTATATACGTATTAATCCGTTAAATAAAGAGGAAATTTCACTAATTTTCCATTTGAATTTGCAGCTTTGTTTGTAACGGGAATGATGTCAGTGTCTGTCTGTTTAAATCCGTGTTATGCATAGATACGCCGGTGATTTGCGGGTTTTCGTAAGTGGTGTAGTAATAGGTGCCGCTGTCTACATTGCAGCAGCTGGAGTAGATTGTTTTTTCAAAACTTTCTCCTACTTTTACACAGCCTTCCTGCTGGGCAACAGCACCCAGGATATGAAAGAACTGGCTGATGCTGGTGTCTTCAGTGGATTGGCGCACGGAATTGAGCTTTGTAAAGGCAGCTTTTACGAATCGGGAAGAAGAGGACAAGTCACCCGGAAGCCCCATAGCCCCCATACCCCGGCTATAGGGTTGTATGGGATACGCCGGCGCAAACCGGTTTACAGGCTCTTCACTGGTGAGGTTAATATAATTTGAAAGGCTGTGCAAATGGTAGTCAAAGGGTGGGTTGTTTGTCAGAACGCCAACCGGATTATCATAAACCTTAATACCCTGCGGCGTTGGCTCGACGGTAATGGCAGAACGTCTGTCCGCGATAATCCAGTGCAGAGGACTTTGCGGATAGAGCATACTGTATGGAATATCGGCAAGATTAACGTCTTTTAGTTTTTCTTTGGCCTGCAGCACATCGGCACACTGACACAGAATCCAAGGAATGAATTCAAAGGGCGCAATGTTGATTTTGCTGTTGTCCTCCGGCAAATATACTGCATTTCCCGGGAAATAGAGACCTGCCATACTCAGGCCCTGCTCGTTGGTGGCATCGTAGTAGAGGGGGTAGTTATTGTCAATGGTTGCCATTCCGATCATCGCGTAGTGTTTTTCAACAGCGCCGGCACGGCGGAAATCAAAGGAATAATTTCTGGGCGTGACAGTCACTGCTTCCTGATAAGAGTATTCAAAATCCAGATTTCTTCCGAAATAGTGGTCTTTTCCCCAATATGTGACGGCAGTACACATAGTGACCCCTCCAAATTAAGAATTGTACGCAGTATTTGCGTTTGGGGCAAAACTATGCAACAATAGACCTTGTATTTATCGAAAAAATGATATATGATTACTGTATGCAAAAAACGGAGGATAGTAATTATGGACTATCGTATTGAACACGATTCTATGGGGGAGGTTGCAGTCCCTGCAGATAAATACTACGGCGCGCAGACAGAGCGAAGCCGGCAGAATTTTCCCATCGGTGTCGGTTACGAAACAATGCCTATAGAAATTATTCAAGCCTTTGGTGTGCTGAAAAAGGCAGCAGCCGTTGCCAATCACCGCCTGCAGCCGAGTAAAATGACAGAGGAGAAGCTTTCTGCGGCGGTAGCTGCTTGTGATGAAGTGATTTCCGGCAGTCTTGACGAGCATTTTCCTCTGGTGGTATGGCAGACCGGCTCCGGAACGCAGACCAATATGAACGTAAATGAGGTTGTTGCAAATCGCGGAAACGAGATTGCGGGAAAGACGCTGCTGCATCCCAACGATGACATCAATATGAGCCAGTCTTCCAACGATACATTCCCAACCGCAATGCACATTGCAGCGGTTATCGCCATAGAAGATTCTGTAATACCCGCGGCAGAAAAGCTGATAGCAGCCTTCCTGCGCCTTGAGCAGGACAACCAGGGGGTTGTAAAGTCCGGTCGTACCCATTTGCAGGACGCCACACCTATTGCCTTTTCCCAAGAGATTTCCGGCTGGAGAAGCAGCCTCGAGAAAGATGTTACGCTTTTGCAGATGTCCCTGAAGGAGCTGAAAACCCTTGCATTAGGCGGTACTGCAGTCGGTACTGGTCTGAATGCACCAGATGGGTTTGATATTGCGGTAGCGGAAGAAATTTCCCGCCTGACAGGCAAGGAATTCTCCACCGCTTGCAATAAGTTCCACGCACTGACCTCCAAGGACGAGCTGGTGTTTGCCCACGGCGCACTGAAGGCGCTCTCGTGCGATTTGATGAAGATCGCAAACGATATCCGCTGGCTTGCCTCCGGCCCGAGAAACGGTCTTGGCGAGATTGCAATTCCCGAAAATGAGCCGGGCTCCTCCATTATGCCCGGCAAGGTGAATCCCACCCAATGCGAAGCGGTAACAATGGTTGCCGTGCAGGTGATGGGCAACGATGTTGCTGTTGGGATTGCTGCATCTCAGGGTAACTTTGAGCTAAATGTGTTTATGCCGGTGTGTATCTATAATTTCCTCCAGTCTGCGCGATTGCTCAGTGATGCGATGCACGCATTCTGCGATAATTGCGTTGTTGGCATCAAAGCAAATAAGGAAAAGATGGCATATAATTTACACAATTCCCTTATGCTGGTAACCGCTCTCAATCCCTATATCGGCTATGAAAATGCTGCCGCAACGGCAAAGCTGGCATACAAAGAGAACATTTCGTTAAAGCAGGCCTGTGTTCAGCTGGGATTTCTGACAAAAGAGGAATTCGACAAGGTGTTTCACCCGGAAACGATGATTTAACCCACCATAAACCCAATCCGCACACAAATTTCTTGTGTGCGGATTTTTTATGCCCATTTCGACGGAATAAATTGTGTAAAAGCATTATATTAAAGGTGATTATACCAAGGAGGAGATGCTATGCACCTAACAAGCTATCTGCAGGATGGCACACTGACTGTTGCCCTCACAGGTGAAATTGATCACCACTGCGCAAAGGAGTATATTCACGCGATCACCGCAAAAATTGAGGCATACACACCGCGGGTGTGTATTCTTGATTTTCATGAAGTCGGCTTTATGGATTCGTCCGGCATTGCCGTTGTCATCAATGCAATGCGAAATATGGCAAAAATTGATGGCGAGGTTGCATTAATGGGACTGAAACAGCAACCAATGAAGGTTTTCCGGGCGTCCGGGATAGACAAACTGGTAAATATTAAGGAGGAAGTAAAATGAAATTTGATAACTATATGTCGCTGGAGTTTCCCAGCAGATCTGCAAATGAAAGCTTTGCCCGTTCCGCGGTAGCCTGCTTTGCTGCGCAAATGGATCCGACACTGGAGGAGCTTGGCGATATTCGTACGGCAGTTTCCGAGGCGGTGACCAACTGTATTGTTCACGCGTATCCCAACGGACTGGGGATTATTACTGTGCGGTGCAGAATTCTGAAGGATAATACACTGGACGTGGTGATTAAGGACAAGGGCGTTGGTATTGAGGATTTGGAAAAGGCGCGCAGACCTATGTACACCACCGGTGGCGCCGACCGCAGCGGTATGGGCTTTACCATTATGGAGAGCTTTATGACCGGCTTCTCCGTTACCTCCAAGCCGGGAAAGGGAACAACTGTACATATGCGCAGAAAACTGCAGCGGCGTAAATGAGCAGGGTAGAGGAGCTGATTGCCCGCTGTCAAGCGGGTGATATGGAGGCAAAAGAGACGCTGGTGGAGGAAAACAGCGGACTTATCTGGTCTGTAACCAAGCGGTTTTTGGGGCGGGGCGCAGAAGCGGAGGATATGTACCAGCTGGCCTGCGTGGGGTTTTTGAAGGCCGTGGATGGATTTGACCTGGATTTTGGTACACAGTTTTCCACCTATGCCGTACCGAAGATAGCCGGTGAAATCCGAAGATTTCTTAGGGATGACGGCGCAGTCAAGGTTTCGCGCGGTATCAAGGAACGGGCCGCAACCGTAAAGACCGCAAGAAATCAGTTAACCAACACCCTTGGTCGTGAGCCGACAATCAGTGAGATTGCGGAACACACCGGGTTTACCCCGGAGGAAATTGCGGTGGCAGAAAGCGCAACGGCCGGTGTGGAGTCTATCCACCAGGCAACCGGTGAAGAAGGCTTTACGCTGGAGAATGTGCTGACGGACACACGGTCTGAGGAGGTGCTTCTGGAGCAGCTTGCGTTACATCAGGCGATTGAAAAGCTGCCGGAGCGGGAAGCGGTTGTGGTGAAATTACGGTACTTTCACGGGCTTACCCAACAGCGGGTTTCCAAGGTGCTTTCGGTAAGTCAGGTACAAGTTTCCAGAATTGAAAAAAAGGCTCTGGAAAAATTGCGGGAGCTGATGCAATAATTTCGATTTTGTGCTTTACCTTTGACGAAAAATGCGGTAAAATATAAGCATAACTTTTTGATACAGGTGTGCTTATGACTGACGCAATGTTAAGCCGTTTTGTCCAGGCAAGGCGGAGCTATATTCTCTCGCAATTTAAGAAACTGAACAATATGCAGCAGCAGGCTGTTGCTGCTACTGACGGACCGTTGCTGTTGCTTGCGGGCGCAGGCAGCGGTAAGACCACTGTGCTGATTAACCGGATTGCAAACCTCATCCGTTTCGGTCGTGGCAGCGACAGCAATGACGTGCCCGACACGGTAACAGATGAGGACGTCCTGTTTCTGGAATCCATACAGGATCCCATAGATGAATTTGACCGTCACAGAGCGGACAATCTTTGCGCGCTGGAGCCGGTGCAGCCTTGGAATATTATTGCCATTACATTTACCAACAAGGCTGCCAACGAGCTGAAAGAGCGTCTTACAACAATGCTCGGTCCGTCGGCGCAGGACATCTGGGCAATGACCTTTCACTCTGCCTGCTGCCGGATTCTGCGCAGGGACATTGAACGCCTTGGCTATACCAAGAGCTTTACAATCTATGATACGGCAGATTCCGAGCGGGTAATGAAGGATATTATCCGGGATATGGGTCTGGATGATAAGACATTCCCTGCCAAGTATGTGCTGTCTGTTATCAGCCGTGAGAAGGATAATATGGTGTCCGCCGGGGAGCTGATGAGCCGTGTGGAGAGCAGCGGCGATTACCGTATGCTCCACATAGCCCGTGCGTACCAGACTTACCAGACCCGCCTGAAAGAGAACAATGCGCTGGATTTTGATGATATTATTTTCCAGACTGTGCTTCTTCTGCAGCAGCACGAGGATGTGCGTACTTATTATCAGCGGAAATTCCGCTACCTTCTGGTGGATGAGTATCAGGATACCAACCATATGCAGTACCTGCTTACATCGTTACTTGCCGGCGGCTACGAAAATATCTGTGTTGTGGGTGACGATGACCAGAGCATTTATCGCTTCCGGGGCGCAACCATCGAAAACATTCTGAATTTCGAGAAGCAGTACCGTGGCTCCCGGATTATCAGACTGGAGCAGAATTACCGCTCTACTCAGTCCATTCTCAATGCGGCCAATGCTGTTATTGCCCACAATTTAGGCAGAAAGGGCAAGCGGCTTTGGACGGCAAACGGACAGGGAAAGCCGATCACCGTTTATGAAGCTGCCGATGAGGGCGGAGAGGCAAACTATGTCGCCGGACAGATTCTCACTACCTCAAAGGGCAAAAACTTCAAAGATTTTGCCATACTCTACCGCACAAATGCCCAGTCCAACGCGCTGGAATTCTCTCTGAAGCGGAACGGCATTCCGTACCGCGTTATCGGTGGTATGCGATTCTTTGACCGGGCAGAGGTCAAGGATATGCTTGCGTATTTGTGCGTAATTAACAACCGCAGCGACGACCTGCGACTGCACAGAATTATCAACAATCCCCCCAGAGGCTTGGGCGCGAAAACCATTGAGACCGCGGACCGGCTTGCTCAGGCAGAGGGGGAGAGCTTGTATAAAGTAGTATCTGACCCGTATTCCTACGGTCCGTTGGAAAAATCTGCCGGCAAGCTGTTGCAGTTTTCTGTTCTGATTGAGGAGCTTGCGCAGCTTTTAGAAGACGGAATGACACTGCCGGAGTTTTATGACGAGGTTATGGTGCGCACCGGCTATATTGCTATGCTGGAGAGCAAGCCCTCCGAAGAGAATAAGACCCGCCTTGAGAACATCAAGGAATTAAAGTCCAGCATCCAAGGCTATGTTCAGAATGCGGAGGTTCCGACCCTTGCCGGTTTCCTTGAGGAGATCGCCCTGTACACGGATTTGGAGACCTATAATGAGGGCGATGATGCTGTTGTTATGATGACGATGCACTCAGCCAAGGGACTGGAATTCCCTAATGTGTTCCTTGTTGGCTTTGAAGACGGCCTGTTTCCCGGTATGCGCGCAATTGGTGACCACGAGGAAATGGAAGAGGAGCGGCGTCTGTGCTATGTCGCCATTACCAGAGCTAAGGAAAATCTGACCATTTCCTATGCAAAGCAGCGTATGCTCTACGGACGCACCAATGCTGCGCTGTCTTCCAGATTTTTGCGGGAAATTCCCGAAGAAACAATGGTCAGAAAGGGTGGCTACCAGACTGCTCCCAGCCACTACAGCGCGCCTGCACCTAAGAAAACCGTTTCCTATCAAAGTTCTTATGCCTACACGCCGCCCCCCACAAAGAGTACCTACATAGAGCTCTCCAAGGGTGATATGGTGCAGCACACAGCCTTTGGACGGGGTATGGTACTGAGTGTTATGAAGATGGGTGCGGATGCGCTCTTGGAAATTGCCTTTGACCAAATCGGCACAAAGAAGCTTATGGCTAAGACGGCCTCTGCGCACTTGAAAAAACTGTAATTTTTTTGCATTTGCGTCATATAATCTCCCACAAGGAGGTGTGACGGATGGGGAAATTACTCAGGTTTTGCATCATTATCCTTGCACTTTCGATTGTATTTCTGCTGCTTTTTCGGGCGAAATACAGCGATGCAATCCGCTCTTTGGCGGAGACACAGGTCCGCAACACCACATCGGATTTGATTAACGATGCCATTGACAGGCAAATTGAAGACGGCACAATTCAGTATGACCGGATGGTCTATTTTGAGAAGGATTTAGATGGCAAAATTACCGCACTGAAAACCAATATGAGTGAGGTAAACCGTCTTAAGACGGACATTCTGAACATTATTAATGACGAAATTCTTGCCTTGAGTACAGACGATTTGGGAATACCCCTTGGCAGCTTGTTCCTGCCG
Organism: Faecousia sp.; assembly: GCA_045635645.1. Lineage (GTDB taxonomy): Bacteria > Bacillota > Clostridia > Oscillospirales > Oscillospiraceae > Faecousia. The sequence goes on from JAZTWB010000077.1 coordinate 11,786, forward strand.
GAACTGCTATCTGGCAAAGGTCCTGAAATTCCTGTAGAGATTTTGTCTATTCGTAATTCTGACGCATCGTTTACCAGCAGCTTTTCCGAGGCGGGAATCAATCAGACATTGCAGCAGCTGAATATGCACGTAAGTGTAGATGTAAGCGTTCTGGTGCTTGGACGCGCCGAAAGCTTTACTGTCAGCAGCCAGGTGGTTGTGGCGGAGACGATTATTGTAGGCGACGTCCCAGATACCTATTTACAAACAGGAGGCCATTATGCAACAGAGAATACGCCAGCTAACTGAGCAATTAAATAAGGCCAATTATCAGTATTATGTGCTCGATGACCCGCAGATGCCGGATTTTGAGTATGACAGGCTTCTGCGGGAATTGGAGAATCTGGAGCAGGAGAATCCAGAATTTGCACTGCCGGATTCTCCCACAAAGCGGGTAGGCGGGGAAGCGCTGAGTAAATTTGAGAAGGTTGTCCATCCGGTGCCGCTAATGAGTTTGCAGGATGTGTTTTCCTTAGAAGAACTGGACGACTTTTTGGAGAAAATACTGTCAGTTTATCCCGATACAAGTTTTACTGTTGAGCCGAAAATTGACGGATTATCTGTTGCGCTGGAATATGAAAACGGCGTGTTTGTGCGGGGTGCAACCCGTGGTGACGGAGCGGTAGGTGAGGATGTAACTGAAAACCTCAAGACCATCTACTCCATCCCTATGACCATCCCCAATGCGCCACCTCGGCTGATTGTCCGCGGCGAGGTGTATATGCCCAAGAAAAATTTTGAGCGCTTGAATGCCATTCAAGAGGAAGAGGGCAAGCCTCTGTTTGCCAATCCGAGAAATGCAGCGGCCGGTTCTCTGCGGCAGCTGGATTCCAAAATCGCGGCAAAGCGGGGACTGGATATTCTGGTATTCAACGTGCAACTGGCTGATGGTGTTACTTTTAAGTCCCACGAGGAATCCCTGGAATACCTGCAAAAACTGCAGTTTAAGGTGATTCCGTGGAAGACATTGTCCTGCATAGATGCAATCAATCAGCAGATCATAAGCATCAACGAAAATCGGGCGGAACTGGCCTGTGATATTGACGGCGCAGTTATTAAGGTGAATGATCTTGCGTTGCGGGATACCTTGGGCACTACTGCAAAGTTTCCCCGCTGGGCCGCCGCGTACAAATATCCGCCGGAAATTAAGGAAACGGTTGTGGAAGACATCGTTGTTCAGGTGGGACGCACCGGCGTGCTGACACCCAAGGCTGTGGTACGACCTGTCCACTTAGCAGGTACTACTGTGACCAATGCAACACTGCACAATCAGGATTTTATATCCCAGCGGGATATCCGCATCGGTGATACCGTAACCATTCGCAAGGCGGGCGAAATCATCCCCGAGATTTTGGAAGTAGATTTTTCCAAACGTCCGGCAAATACCCAGGCGTATTTCCTGCCGTCAAACTGTCCCATTTGCGGCGCGCCTGCAAAGCGGGACGAGGACGGCGCGTTTATGCGCTGTACGGGCGCTGCGTGTCCTGCCCAGTTGTCCAGGAATATCGCGCATTTTGTCAGCCGAGATGCGATGGATATTGAGGGCCTCGGTGCATCCATTGTAGATGCGCTGATTGAACGGAATCTGCTAAAATCCGCTGCGGATATTTACTACCTGACGCTTGATGACCTGAAACAGCTCTGGCAAAAAGGAGATACCGCGGCAAACAAACTGCTGCAAGCCATTGAAAACAGCAAGCAGCAGGATTTGGGCAGACTGATATATGCCCTTGGAATTCGCCAAGTCGGCGCAAAAACAGGTAAGGCGCTGGCTTCTGCATTTGGAACGCTGGACAATCTGATGGCAGCAACCGCCGAGGAACTGACAGCCATGGACGATATCGGCGAAATCACCGCGCTGTCCATCAGCAGGTGGTTTGAGCAGCCCCAATCCCGGGAATTGGTTGAGAAGCTGCGGCAGGCCGGTGTGAATTTCGAAAGCACAAGGCAAGTTGCGGATACCCGTTTTGCCGGTATAACCTTTGTGCTCACCGGTGCGCTGGAAAAATTCACAAGAGAACAGGCTACGGAACAAATTGAGTCCTTTGGCGGCAAGGTTTCCGGCTCGGTGTCTAAAAAGACCGGCTATGTTGTTGTGGGTGAAAATGCCGGCTCTAAGGAGCGAAAGGCGCGGGAGTTGGGTGTTCCTATTTTGTCTGAGGATGATTTCTTGAATATGATTCAATAAAAAACAACCGGAAAGCACTTGCTTTCCGGTTGTACTTATAGTGAAAAATCCACATCGTCAAACTTTTGCGGATTGAGTGGCTTCATTTTGGGTGGTACCCGCTTAAAAGGGTTGTAGCGAAATTTTCTGCAGCTGTAATAGGCAGATACAACGCCGTATTTTGCACAGAGAATTTGATCGTTCTCCATAGCGGTGCCACGCTGGCAGTAGCTGCAGGAACGGGTTATTTTCTTTCGAAATAACATACAGTAGCTCCTTTCACGGATTGCTACAGGTATTATACAACATAGTTGCGCCAAATGCTACAACTTTTTTTCTGCGGAGCTGATACACACAAAGGACAATGCAGACAAGAACGACACCAATCAGCAATGGAGGTATCTGCGCTCTGTCCTGCGACCGGAAAATAAAGTTCTGGATAACTACGCTTAGTACAGCCGAGATTAGGCACTGCAGAACTTTTCCCGGGAAATAATAACCCAGACCGATTTCCTGTGTAACTGAGGTTGTTTGCATTACAACGCACAGGCCGCCAAAGCCCAGAAATCCACTTGCCATAATAAAACGCAGACCTTCACAAGGAAGCTCCTGCAGTGACGTGCAGCCGTTGGTTAATTCCAATAGACCCGAGAGCAATACCTGTATCGCAACCGGAAAACGCCACAGAAACCACCGACCGCAAAACGCAATGACAATTCGGAAGATAACGACCCAACCACAGACGGTTGCAGTGCTTTTCAGCGCTTTTTGTAAAGATTGTGGTAAACTTAATGGCAACGATTTTCTTGTGTTGCAGATTTGTAGCGGGTCTGACGGAATGATAAAACCAACAATCAATGCGCTTAGAATGTGAACACCCCACAAAAGCCAGGGGATTGCCGGTTTTGTAAATAGCTGTGCGACCATTCCGAAAATGAATGCAGGACCGGCATTGCTACAAAAGCCAAGAAGCCGTCGCGCACTATGCAGGGAAATGCTTCCGCTTTTATATGCTTCTGAAATCATTTGTGCCCCGACAGGATAACCTGCCAGAAACCCCAATAGCAGCAGTGATTCGCCGCCGACGGGCACCCTGCAAATGCGTCCCAAAAATCTCAGCGTTTTTAAATTCTCGCCCGTAAGGACACTGTTAATTATGCCCGACAAGACAAAAAACGGAAATAGCGACGGTACGACTGTGTGTATACACAAAGAAATTGCTTCGTTTGCGCCACTGAGTGCTGTTTTTGTATCAAGGATGAGTATAAGCATAGCACAGCCGGCCAGCACGCCGGAGACAGTCTTACTTGAGACCTTCATAGTATCACCTCTGTTAGAAACTATGTCCTGTTAGTTCACTTTATCCTATTGGATTCATAGACTTGCCAAAAGGGAAGGTGGTACTATGAAAATGCCGCAAATCTCCAAACTGCCTCTTATCGAGCTTGCAGGTGATAGACGGGTATTGATTGAAAATCATATGGGCGTCCTTGCATATTCCAATGATGAAATTCAGATCAAGGTGAGCTATGGCAAGGTGACAGTATTCGGTAATAATCTGCGATTTATCCAAATGAACGGAGAGCAGCTTGTGATAAAAGGGTGCATTGAGAATATTCAGTTGTTTAGGAGGTAGCTTATGAGACCGTTCCTACCCGGTATACTTACTTTAGAGATTACTTGCGCAGACTGCGCGACACTGTTGAATGCATTAGGTGATAATCACATTCGGCTTTCTGATGTGTCATATTGCTCGGATTTAATCTTAAGTCTTAAAATCTCGCGCAATGATTATGATAAATTGAAATCTATTGCTGAAAAACACGGCGCAGCGGTAAAGATTATCAAAAAGAAAGGCTTGTATTGGACGGCAAAATCCGTTATGAAACGCCCGGTTTTGGTGATTTTTGGTATACTGCTGTTTCTTGGGTTTGTTTTTGTGCCGGGTCGGGTGTTTTTTATTTCTGTGGAAGGGAACACGTCAGTGCCTGCAAACCAAATTCTGGAAACTGCTGCGGAGTGCGGAATTCGTTTTGGCGCGGTCAGACGGCAGCTTCGCAGTGAAAAAATGAAAAATGCGCTGCTGCAGAAGATGCCGCAATTGCAATGGGCGGGTGTTAACACCACCGGATGCACTGCGGTTATCTCAGTACGGGAGAAAACCACCGATGACAGGGAAGATGCCAAGAATAACGGTGTATGCAGCATTGTTGCCGCACGGGACGGCGTGATACGCAGCTGCACCGTGTATCAAGGGAATACGCTGTGCTCTGTTGGGCAGGCGGTAAAGGCAGGGCAGACACTGGTTTCCGGATATGTCGACTGCGGTCTTGTTACAAAAGCGGTGCAGGCGCAAGCGGAGATACAAGCGCTCACGTTTCGGGATTTGGAGGTAATATCCCCGGCTGTAACATTGCAAAGAGGTGAGGTTATTCGGGAACGGACAAACTTCTCGTTAAAAATCGGAAAAAAACTGATAAATTTCTTTCAAGACAGTGGAAATTTAGATGGAACTTGTGCTAAAATATATTCGGAAAGCTATTTGCATTTGCCCGGTGGATTTCGATTGCCAATTGCAGTGATAAAAGAGACTGTGACTACCTATAAAGAAACCAATGACACGCCCGCCGAGGCTGAGTCAATGGACTGGCTTGCTGATTTTGCCCAGTCTTATTTGCGAAGGTCAATGGTGGCAGGTGAGATCATATCTGCTGAAACCGACACAAATGCAATTGACAGCGCCCACTACCTATACGGAAAATACGCCTGCACCGAAATGATCGGACAGGTAAAATACGAACAGACATTTACAAAGGATGAAATGCATGACTGAACGAATCGTAAATTCCGACCGCGTCGAAGATTTAATAGCCGTGTTCGGATCGTTTGATGAGAACATTAAGCGCATTGAAGAGGCGTTGGAGGTTACCATTGTCAACCGGGGAACGGACCTGCGCATTACTGGCGAGCCGGAGGCAGCGGATAAGGCCGCCCGTGCGCTGGAGGGCTTGCTTGCGCTTGCTGCAAAAGGGGAGGTAATTGACGAACAGAGAGTTCGTTATCTCATTACTCTTGTCCAGGAAGGGAATGACGATTACGTTACGCAGGTTGCCAAAGATGTTGTCTGCATTACCGCAAAGGGCAAGCCTATTAAGGCAAAGACGGTTGGTCAGCAGCAGTATATGAAGGCCATCGGGAAAAACACCATCACTTTAGGCGTCGGTCCTGCAGGTACGGGTAAAACCTACCTTGCGGTTGCTGCCGCAGTGGCTGCTTTCCGCGCCAGAACAGTCAATCGCATTATTCTCACACGCCCTGCTGTGGAGGCCGGTGAACGGCTGGGATTCCTGCCGGGCGATTTGCAGAACAAGGTTGACCCCTATTTGCGTCCGCTGTATGATGCGCTGTATGAAATGCTGGGGGCAGAAACCTTCCAAAAATATCAGGAACGTGGCTCGATTGAAGTAGCGCCCCTTGCCTATATGCGCGGCAGAACGCTGGACGACAGCTTCATTATTCTTGACGAGGCGCAGAACACCACCTGTGAGCAGATGAAGATGTTTTTAACACGTCTCGGCTTTGGCTCAAAGATTGTGATAACCGGTGACGTGACGCAGATTGACCTTCCCGGGGATAAAACCTCCGGTCTCAAGGATGCGATTCGTGTTCTGGAGGGTGTTAAGGATATTGCAATCTGTAAATTAACTGCCGCCGATGTTGTGCGGCACGCATTAGTGCAGGAAATTATCAGCGCGTATGAACGGGCAGAGAAGAAGCTGCAGGTGTCCAAGCCGTCTGCCAACAAATATCAGAGGAAAAAGTGATATGAAACACAAAATTAACCTGACTTTCGACTGTTTTACCCTGCAAAAAATTGCCGTAACCAATATAATACGCAAGTGTGTGGAAGAAACTCTGCTTGCAGAGGGGGTTTTTGTTCCCTGTGAAATCAATATTCTGATTACAAACGCTAAGGGTATACAGGCAATCAATCTGGCAAGCAGGCAAATTGACAAGCCTACGGATGTATTAAGCTTTCCTATGTTCACACTGGAGGCGGGGAATCCGCCCAGCAGCTGGGACAGCTACATAGATCCGGAGTCGCAAATGTGTCCTCTGGGTGATATGGCAATTTCTTTAGAGCGGGCAATAGCTCAGGCAAAGGAATTCGGGCATAGCACCCGTCGGGAGGTTGGCTATCTGACTATTCATTCCGTATTGCACCTGTTAGGCTACGACCATATGGATGACGGCCCGCAAAAGGCGCAAATGCGGCTGCGGGAGGAGGCAATTGCCACCCGCATTCCCCGTATGCAGAGAGATTAAATCAAAGGAGTATTACCGTGGCTACAAAAACCGCTATGATTACCATCGCCGGACGGCCCAATGTGGGCAAGTCCACGCTGACAAACTATCTGGTAGGGGAGAAGATTGCAATCGTCTCCAACAAACCTCAGACCACCCGTAACCGCATTTGCGGCATTGTTACGAAAGAAGATACCCAATATGTTTTTGTGGACACACCCGGTTTCCACAAGCCCAGAACCAAGCTGGGCGATTATATGGTAAATGTCACCCGTGGGTCCATTGCAGATGTGGATATGACAATTTTGCTGGTTGAGCCGATTGCGTCCGTCGGTCCCCAGGAGCAGGCGCTAATCGAGCAGCTTCGGTCCAGCAAATGTCCGGTTGTTCTGGCTATCAATAAGATTGATACGGTGGAAAAGGACAGCCTGTTGGAAGTGATTGCCGTATATTCTCAAGCTGCAGCGTTTCAGGCAATCATTCCGATTTCCGCCAAGACAGGTGAAGGTGTGGAAGAGCTTTTGAGTGAGTGCGGCAAATATGCTGTCGAGAGTCCGTTCCTGTTTCCTGATGACATTACCACTGACCAGCCGGAGCGTCAGGTAATGGCGGAAATCATCCGCGAAAAGCTGCTGTGGACCCTGGACAGGGAAGTGCCCCACGGCACTGCTGTTGAAATCACAAAGTTCTCTGAGCGGGACAACGGTATCATTGATATTGATGCGACAATTTATTGTGAAAAAGCCAGCCACAAGGGAATTATTATTGGAAAACAGGGAGAAATGCTGAAGAAAATCTCCTCTATGGCGCGAAACGACTGCGAGCGCTTTATGGGCACGAAGGTATTTCTCACTACGTGGGTTAAGGTGAAGGAAAACTGGCGGGACAGCGATTTTCTTGTCCGTAATTTCGGCTACAGAGAATAATTTCCAAGGGTAAATTCTGCATACCGGTAAATCCTATTTCCGGAGGGGATGCAGATGACGTCAAAGGATTACTGGCAGATTTTTTTAGAAACCGGTGCGCCGGAAATGTATCTGCTATACAACAATGCAAGGAAAATGGAGAATTCCTATGTACCTGACAACACAGGCGCTTGTGGTGAGAGTCACAGCTTACAATGATACAGATGCAATGCTGACGCTTCTTACTGCAAAGCACGGGAAGCTCTCCGTTAAGGCACGGGGCTTAAGGAGAAAGAACAGTCCACTGGCTGCAACCTGCCAGCTTCTGTCATATGGAGAATTTACACTCTTTGAGTATCGCTCGGCATACACAATCAACGAGGCGCACCCCATCGAATTGTTTACCGCCTTACGCAGGGACTTGCAGAAGCTGTCCCTGGGTACATATTTTGCGCAGGCTGCGGAATTGCTCTCCCAGGAGGATTTGCCAAATCCGGAGCTTTTATCACTGGTGCTGAACTGTCTGTATGGGTTGTCGAAATTGGATGTGCCAGAGGCGTTGGTCAAGACTGTATTTGAACTTCGTGGTGCGTGTCTTGCTGGCTATGCGCCGGATTTGTACGGTTGCCATCGGTGCGGAAATCCCTTTCCAGACCGGTTTGATTTGTCGGAAGGACGCTTGGAATGCTCCGACTGCCGTGATCACACGTCGAACGGTATCCGCCTGCCGATTACAGCCGGTATGCTGGAGACGATGCATTATATTACCACCTGCGATGCCAAGAAACTCTTTTCGTTTCAGGCAGGAAACGAGACGCTTGAGCAGCTGTCTGCAGTTACTGAAAGCTACTTAACAACCCAGCTGGAACGTGGTTTTTCCACCCTTGACTTTTATAAATCCCTGCTGATTCCTCCCACCTTGTAGTGGCAACATAGGAGAAAACAATGTCTGAATTGTATGTAAAATCACAATCGAAGCTTGAACTGGGACAGGTCTTGGAATTGTTATCCGCCTGTGCCGGCAGTGCTGACGGAAAGGCGGCTTGTCTTGCGCTTGAGCCCTCGGCCGATTTAGAGGAAGTACAAAGCCTTCTGGACGAAACCACGGCGGCATCAGTGCTGTCCACGCGGAAGGGTTATCCCGGTTTTTCGGGGGTTACTGATGTTTCCGCGTCGGTTGATCGGGCAGAACGGGGCGGCACGCTACAGCCCAAGGAGCTATTGAATATCGGCGGAGTTTTGCGGTGTGCCCGGAATGTAAAATCATATATTTCCGAGGACGAACAGCAAACAGTCCTGTCGCCACTGTTTCAGTCGCTGATCCCTAATAAGTACCTTGAGGACAGAATTTTCGGCGCAATTCTCACGGAAGAAGAGATTGCAGACACTGCAAGCCCTGAGCTTTCGGATATCCGCCGGCATATGCGGATTCAGAGCGGAAAGATCAAGGACAGCCTGCAGAAGGTTATCTCTTCGCCGGCATATTCCAAATTCCTTCGTGAGCCGATTATTACAATCCGGCAGGGCAGATTCGTTGTTCCCGTAAAAAGTGAATGCAAAAATGATGTGCCGGGCCTTGTTCACGACGTCTCGGCAACCGGCTCTATCTATTTTGTGGAACCGATGTCTGCCGTGAACGCAAACAATGCACTGCGGGAGCTGGAAATCAAGGAAAAGAAAGAAATAGAGCGAATTCTCGCCGAATTGTCCGCAGAGGCCGCCGGTTATAAGGATGCAATTTGCGACAATATTGGACTGCTTGTGCGTCTGGATGTTATCTTTGCCAAGGCAAAGCTGGCATTTCAGATGCGCGCCTGGGCGCCGGAGATGAATGACGCAGGCAGAATTGAACTTCGCAACGCCAGACACCCCCTTATTGACGCAAAGACCGTAGTGCCGATTTCTGTGCGTCTTGGTACGGATTTTGACACGATGATTATCACCGGTCCCAATACCGGTGGCAAAACCGTTACGCTAAAGACGATTGGTTTGCTGACCTTGATGGCTGAGTGTGGTTTGCACGTCCCGGCAGGAGACGGAAGTTCGCTTTCGACTTTTGATGCGATTCTGGCGGACATCGGTGATGAACAGTCCATCGCCCAAAGTCTGTCCACGTTCTCCAGCCATATGCGCACGATTGTTGACATTGTTGAACAATGCGACAGCAGGACCCTGGTCCTGTTTGACGAACTGGGCGCGGGTACGGACCCGGCAGAGGGTGCGGCACTTGCAATTGCGCTGATAGAATTCTGTCGCAGGATGGGCAGCCGCGTGGTGGCAACAACACACTATGCAGAGCTGAAGCTGTATGCTATGCGTACTGCCAATGTAATCAACGCATCCTGTGAATTTAGTGTCGAGACTCTTCAGCCTACCTATAAGCTTCTCATCGGTATACCCGGAAAGTCCAATGCTTTTGCAATTTCCCGCAAATTGGGATTGTCCGAGAATATATTGAAAGAAGCGTCAGACCTGGTCAGTCAGAGTGACAAGGATTTTGAGGATGTTCTGTCCCAGTTGGAGCAGCAGCGGCAGCAAATGGAGTTTGCCCGGGCAGAAGCGGAACGGCTGCGTTTGGAAACTGCGAAAATCAAAGAGAAGAACGAACAGTTCCAGAATCAGCTCCAAATCGAACGGGATAAAGCTATGGAGCAGGCGCGGCAGGAGGCAAAATCAATTATTGAGGACGCCCGCCGCACTGCCAACGCTGCAACCGAGGAGATTAAGGCTCTGAAAAAACAGCTTGCAGAAAATGCTGACACGCAGGGGATTAACCAGCGGCAGGCGGAGCTGCGCAGAAGTCTGAACGAGGCGGAGGCAAAGCTGCAAACCGGAAATGTTGCAAAAGCTCGACCTGCACCAACTCGGGAAATTCTGGTTGGTGATACAGTTGAACTGTTGAAGCTTGGAACAAAAGCAAGCGTGCTTGCTGTGAATAAGGACGGCACCTATCAGCTACAAGCCGGAATTTTGAAGCTGACTGCGAAGGCGGATGAAATTTATCTGCTGGAGCAAGAGAATGCCTATAAGCAGAAGTCCGGCCGTCCGGCACATTCGGGTCGGGAGATGAAGGTATCTGCAATGCCGTCGGAAATTGACCTGCGTGGCATGGATGCGGTGGAAGCGATCAGCGTTCTGGAACGGTATCTTGACGAAGCAATGCGCGCCAAGCTCAGTCCGGTCAGAATCATTCACGGCAAAGGTACCGGCGTGCTTCGTGCAGCAGTGCAAAAGTCGTTACGTAAGAACAAATTTGTGAGGAGTTTTCGTCTTGGTGTATATGGCGAGGGTGAGGACGGCGTGACGATTGCAGAGTTTTAATTTCCTATAATTTTGTAATTTTAGGAAATTTGGCGGAAAACAGTTGACTTTTTTTCCAGATTTGTTATCATATATCCTGTGGGTCGATTTTGACCATCACAGCAATAAGGAGAGTTGTTTCTATGTTTAGTAAAGAGATTGTTGTCCGCTGCGAATCCGGTCTGCATAATAAGCAGGCTACTTACTTTGTTCAAAAGGCCAACGAATTTGAATCCAGCATCTGGATGGAGTCCGGCAATCGTAAAATGAACGCCAAGAGTTTGCTGGGCATTATGTCTCTTGGAATTATTACCGGTGCTGTTGTGACTCTGAGCGCATCCGGCTCAGACGCAGAGGCGGCTGTCAATTCTTTGGAGGCACTCCTCCAACGGGACGTCTATTGATTGTATAAGCTTTTTCCGCCTCAACGCAGTAAATTGCATTGAGGCGGTACTTTTTGGAGCAATGTATGTTTGATAAATTGAAGGAAAAGGCTTCTGCTTTACCACTGGCACCTGGTGTCTATATTATGCGCGATAAATCCGGCGCTGTCATTTATGTGGGCAAAGCAAAAAAACTGAAGAACCGCGTCAGTCAGTATTTTCAGGATACCGCATCTCACTCGCCAAAAACCAGAATTATGGTCAGCAAGATTGATGATTTTGAGGTCATTGTGGTTGCCTCGGAATTTGAGGCGTTGGTACTTGAGTGCTCACTCATTAAGCGGTATAAGCCGAAATACAATATCCTTCTTAAGGACGATAAGGGTTATCCCTATCTTCGTCTGAATATGCGCGAGCGTTACCCAAAGGTTTCGATGGTAAGTAAGCCTGCAGATGACGGCGCAACGTACTTTGGCCCTTACGGCAGCCGTAGCGTTACGCAAGAGCTGCTGAAAACGCTGCAATTTATATTAAAGCTTCCCAACTGCGGCAAGGTGTTTCCGCGAGACATCGGAAAAGAGCGTCCGTGTCTGAATTACCATATGAATCAGTGCGAGGGTTGGTGTCTGTCCGGAAAAGCAGAGGCTGAATATATGGCGCGTATGGAATTGGCATGCCAACTGCTGCGTGGTGATTTTAAACAGGCTGCAGCAGATATTAAACAGCAAATGTTGGAGGCTTCAGAAAGCTTGAACTTTGAGCTTGCGGCCGGCTTGCGAGATAGATTGAAATCCATTGAGGCGTTAGGGCAAAAGCAGCTTGTAACTGCCGGTGCAGCCGCCGAAACTGATGTAATTGGTTTTTATCAGAATGAAACAAAGGCCTGCTTTGTTGTGCTGCATTTTGCCGGCGGAAATCTGCTGGATAAAGAATATGAAATTCTTGGTGCTACAGATGAGCAGGAAAGTGCGATGTTTAGTCTGGTTAGTCAATTCTACCTTAACCGTGGCTATGCGCCCAAAGCGGTACTCTTGCCCACCAATTTTGAAGATAGCAAGCTCCTTGAGGAGCTGTTTGTGCAAAAATTCGGTCGCCGTACAAAATTGCACGTACCGCAAAGAGGCGATAACGCACAACTTGTTGCATTGGCACAACGCAATGCGCTGGAAGAGGTTGAGCGAATAACATCAAAAGAGGAACGGTCGCGGGGAACGCTGTTGCTCCTGGGTAAAATGCTGGGAATTTCTGCACCGAAACGCATTGAGTCTTTTGATGTATCCAACACTTCCGGTACGGATATTGTGGCAAGTATGGTAGTTTTTGTGGACGGAAAGCCCAAAAAAGCAGATTATAAAAAATTCTCTATTCGCGATATGGCAGGACAGGACGATTATGCCTCAATGCAGCAGGCAATTACCCGCAGGTTTACCCATTTGGTAAACAAAGACGCAGGTTTTGATGATACGCCGGATTTGCTGTTGATTGACGGCGGTGTTGCCCACGCGTGTGTGGCCCGTGATGTGCTGAATGAGCTGAATTTATCTATCCCGGTGTTCGGTATGGTAAAGGACGATCGGCATCGCACGCGGGCGCTGGTGACCCCGGAGGGGGCGGAAATTGCGATTGATACGCAGCAAGCCGTATTTTCCTTGATTGGCTCCATTCAGGAGGAAACGCACCGCTTTGCCATCAGCTATCACAGACAACTGCGCAGCAAGCGTTTGCGTTACTCGGAATTGGATGCCATCGATGGAATCGGCATAAAACGAAAACAAGACCTTTTGAAGCATTTTGGGTCTATTGCCGCAATCAAGAACGCATCGATGGAGGAATTGTTGCGTATTCTGCCGTCCGGCGCAGCCAATAGCGTATATGTGCATTTTCACAATAAAAATGAAGGGTAGGGGAGCGTATGCGTGTAATTTCAGGTAAGGCAAGGGGAGTAAGTCTTAAAACTCCGTCCGGCAATGCAACGCGCCCCACAACCGACAGAGTCAAAGAGGCGCTCTTTAGCATTATTCAGTTTGATATTCCCGGCGCAAAGGTGTTGGATTTATTTGGCGGAACGGGTCAGTTGGGTATTGAGGCGCTCAGTCGAGGCGCAGCATCTGCGGTCTTTGTAGACGAAAAAGAAGATGCGTGCAGGTTGATTCGTGAAAATCTTAAGCGCGCCCGTTTAGATGAATCTGCAAATGTAATTCGCGCAGACTACGAGATTTTTTTGAAAAACTGCAAGGAATCCTACGATATTATTCTGCTTGACCCACCATATGCGGAAGTTTTTTTGGAAAATTCACTAAAAATGATAACAGAAATTGACATTTTACAATCTGGTGGTATAATAGTAACGGAGCGCCCGTTTGGGAAGGACCTTTTGTGGGATTTTCCGGGCTATTCCCGCTCAAAAGACTATAAATACGCAAGTACAGTTCTTACAATTTTCCGCAAGGATTGACCTTCAAGGGGTTTCCATGAAGATAGCTATTTATCCGGGCAGTTTTGACCCGATTACCAGTGGACATTTGAACATTATCCGCAGAGCTGCAAATATTTTTGACAAGCTGATTGTTTGCGTGATGGTTAACGGCAACAAAGCGCCGTTGTTTACGCAGCAGGAGCGTGTTCAGATGATTCGTGATGTTACAGGAGATATTCCCAATGTTGAGGTGGATGCGTCCTGTCAGCTGCTTGCTGAGTATGCGCGGCAAAAGGGTAGCTGTGTGATAGTGAAGGGGCTTCGTGCCGGCTCGGACTTTGAGAACGAGTTCAGTATGGCGATCATTAACCACAAAATCAACCCCGATTTGGATACAATGTTCCTGACTGCGGAGCATCAATATATGTATCTTAGTTCCAGCACCGTGAAAGAGCTCGCAGGATACGATGTTGACCTGTCTGAGTTCCTGCCGGAGAAAATTATTCCAGTCTTTAAACAGCGAATCGCTGATGTACGTCAAGGAGGAAACAAATAATGAACGAACAGAATATTGAAGATATCATTTCCGCGTTGTACGATATGGTGCAGGATGCACGCTCTCTGCCTCTGGGCGCCGATAAGTGCATTCTGGAGCGTGACAAGGTTCTGGATATGCTGGATGAGATCATTGCGCAGCTGCCCGTGGAACTGAAGCAGTCCCGCACGATCGTTGAATCCCGCAACGAGCTGATTGGTCAGGCTCGTCGTGAAGCTGAGTCTCTGATTCGTCAGGCACAGGATCAGGCTAACAAGATGATTGCTGAAGAAGCAATCTACCAGGAAGCAAAGCGTCAGTGCCAGGAGATGGTGCAGCAGACCAAGGCTCGTATGGCCGAGCTGCGCAGAGCAAGCAATGATTATATGGACGATGCGCTCCGCCGTACAGAGGAGGCTGTTGCTATGTCCTTGGAAGATGTTCGTGATACCCGTGCAAGATTCAAGGCTTTGATTGAGGCACAGGAAAAGCGCTCCGATACATCTGTAAATGAAACCGTAAACGAGGCAGAAGCCTAAAAATAGAAACAGCTCAAAAAGATGATTTTTGAGCTGTTTTTTAATCAATTTGGAGGTAGTCAATGGATTATTTGAAGAATTATCAATTCTGGTGTGATGCTGATCTTCCTGAGGATGTCCGCCGAGAGCTTTTAAATATCAAAAATAACGAAGATGAGCTAAAGGGCGGATTCGGAGGCGAGCTGCAATTCGGTACTGCCGGTATGCGCGGAATTATGGGTGTGGGCAGCAACCGGCTAAACCGGTATACCGTTCGCAGAGCGGCACAGGGTATGGCTGCCTGGCTTTCTTCTACCGATTTGCCGCAGGTAGCAGCGATTGCTTATGATTCTCGCCACAATTCTAAAACCTTTGCTGAGGTGTGTGCAGTTGCATTTGCTGAGTCGGGAATTCATACGTGGCTCTATGACCGCTTAGCGCCCACGCCGATGCTCTCTTTTGCGGTCCGAGAGCTTGGGTGCGGTTGTGGTATCGTGATTTCTGCGAGCCATAATGCCGGTGCTTACAACGGTGTTAAGTGCTATGGCCCGGATGGCTGCCAGATGACCGATGAGCCGGCTGCTGTAGTTACGGAGAAGATCTCACAAATCGCTTATTTTATCCCTGAAACAAAGTCCTTCGCTGATTATATGAATGACGGACTGATTTCTTATATCGGACAGGATATTTGGGAGAAATATTACGCTACGGTTCTGTCTGAAGCGGTTGCGCCGGAGCGGGTGGCATCTGCCGGTTTGAATGTTGTATATACACCTCTTTGCGGTACCGGCAATGAGCCTGTCCGTGAAATTCTGGGCAGACTCGGTGTAAATATCACGGTTGTTAAGTGCCAGGAGAAGCCGGACGGTGACTTTAAAACCTGCGAATATCCCAACCCCGAGACAGATGCCGCATTGAAAGAGAGCTATAAGGTTGCCGACAACGCTCCCTGCGACGTAATCCTGGGAACGGACCCGGATGCCGACCGCGTGGCAATTGCCGTTCCCGACGGTACAGGCGGCTATCAAAAGCTAACCGGCAACGAGCTTGGATGTCTGTTGCTCGATTATATTTTAAAGGCACGTACCGAAAAAGGCGATATTCCCCAAGGTGCGATTGCTGTTCGCAGTATTGTTTCCTCTCCCTTAGCAGACAGAATTGCGTATCAATACAATGTGGAAATGCGCGCAGTCCTCACCGGCTTTAAGTATATCGGCGGCGAAATACTTGCGCTGGAAAGAGCAGGCCAGGAGAACAGATTTGTTTTCGGTTTTGAGGAAAGCTGCGGTTATCTGAAGGGTACTTACGCCCGAGATAAAGATGCAGTGGTTGCTTCTATGCTGGTTTGTGAGCTTGCTGCAACGCTTAAAAAAGAAGGAAAGACCATTCTCGACGCGCTGACAGAGCTCTATGCCACATATGGGTATTATCTTTCGTATGTGCAGAGCGTTGAGCTCACCGGTGTGGACGCAATGGAAAAGGCTGCAAAGATGATGTCCGATTTACGGGAGAATGCACCGGAGTCTATCGGCGGTATTCAGATTACCGCTGTACGGGACTATCGCAGCCAATTGGCCAGAAATCTTGTTGATGGGAGCCAGACAGAAATTCCACTGCCGAAATCCAATGTGCTGGAGTTTGTTCTGGGCGGCAGCGGAAGCGTGATTGTTCGCCCGTCCGGAACAGAACCGAAGGTAAAGTTCTATTATACAGCTGTTGGAAAGACGCAGGCGGCCGCAAAGGAACTGCTGGACAAACTTGTGGCACAAATGTCAAAGTGATAATCTATCAAATACAGGGACAGGAAACTGTCCCTGTTCTTTTTTGTGCGAAGCGGGAATAGCATAGAACAGAAAGGGGAGGGGATTATGAAAATAAAACGACGCGTAAATCCGTCGAGCAACCGTTCGCTGGCTGCAGGCATTGGAATTGGCATTGCTGTATCAGTTGGCGCAAGTCTATTATTAACCGCAGGATTGACAAGCCTGGTCCTAAATGAATCGGCTAAGGAAAACGGCACAAACCTTTATATCTTTGCAATCCGTGCACTGGCAACAATTTTGGGGTGCTTGGTAGGTGCAGGCGTGACCGGCGGGAAGTATCTGCCTGTGATTGGTGGTATCTGTCTGGGTTATTTGATTGCGTTGCTGGCGATTGCGATTGTATTCTTTGGTGGAACGTTTCAAAAGCTTGGAATTGGTATGCTGTCTATACTTATTGGAGGCATAATTGTGTGCCTTATAAAGTTAAAGCCACTAAAAAGCAAGCGTCCGAAGGTGCGTTTGCCAAAATAAATTGTTTATTTTTTACAACGGGGTAAAATCTTAATTTCTTGCCGCCTAAATAAAAAAGTGACAAAAGCGCAATATATAGTATTTCGGCAGAAGTGAAATAAACAACATATTGGAGCATTGGTTACAAAATGCATAAGTATGCATTATATTCATTTTTGGTTTACATAACCGTGTTAACATAAAAATAAGCACAATACACAAAAATAGAAAAAATATACGATTTAACTTGAATTTATCGGCATTTTGGTGTATAGTAATCAAGCGTATGTTACCTTAGGCCTTTCTGCGCCCATATTGCGTTGTACCCCAATTGTAAGTATGTCGATTCATTTATGTACGAAGGGGTATACATTTGAACGGTTATTTTATCTTTTTTAAATCACAACGCCTTCGCAATATGCGGGTATTTTTACTTATGCTTCTTTGGTGCGTTGGCATTTATTTAGGAGCGCAGTTGGCCGTTAGTTTGCCGTTTTCAATGTTGGTTTCTTTACATCTGGCTATGAAACAAGGTATTTCACCGCTGCTTTTGTTGACGGTTATAGGTCTGCCGGTCGCTGTGTGTCTTGTTTCTGTAAAACTGCAAATTTATTTGTTTCTGTATCCGGTACTGTTCTTTGTTTCCCTGTGCCGAGGTGTCAGCGGAATGCTGTGCATTATCTGCTTTGGAAGCGGCTCCTGGCTGATTCGGCCTATGTTTCTCTTTTCCTGCAGTGTAGCATCTGTGCTTATGTGGTGGTTGCTACTGCGTCACAGCAGGGGAGTCGTGAGTACATTCCGAAAGGATACATATATTACTGTTGCAATATTGGGTGCTATTGTATTGTTGGATTCTGTGTTGATTGCACCTTATTTATCAAGCTTAACCAATTATTTTTGAGAAAGGGTTCGCGTATTCATGTTGGATTTAATCAAAGCCTATGAAAATTACCTCACCAAGGTAAAACAGGCGTCCGCCAACACCATAAGCTCCTATATGCGCGACATTCGGCAGTTTGCCGGGTGGCTCGATGTGGATGTTTTGGACGCTACCCAACTGAATATCAGCAGCTACTTGCAGTTTATGGAACAGGACGGTCGCTCTGCGGCTACGATTTCCAGAACGCTTGCCAGCCTAAAAAATTTCTATGCGTACCTTGTTTCCTCCGGTTTCTGCGAGAAGACACCTGTGACGGATATTAAGGTCGACAGGGGAGAGAAGAAACTTCCGAAGATTCTCACCGGCAGGGAAATTGAGTTGCTGCTTGCCCAGCCTGTCTGTGTGGATGCGAAAGGTTACCGCGATAAGGCGATGCTGGAGGTTATGTATGCAACCGGCATTCGGGTCAGTGAACTGATTGAGCTGGATCTGGATGATGTGAATCTGGAGCTGGGTGTTATCAAATGCACCACTGCAAAAAAAGTACGCGCGATTCCTCTGTATCCCGCAGCACTGCGTGCATTGACGATTTACATACGCGATGTCCGTGAGTCAATGCTGGCGACAGCGGATGAGCGTGCGCTGTTTGTGAACGTCAATGGCTCTCGTATGAGCCGCCAGGGCTTCTGGAAGATTCTGAAGCACTATCAGGAGACCGCACATATCGATAAGGAAATCACTCCTCACACGCTTCGTCACAGCTTTGCGGTACATCTGCTTGAAAACGGCGCAGATATTGGATCGCTTCAGGAGCTGATGGGTCACTGTGATATTTCGTCTACCCAGATGTACACACAGCTTATCAACCAAAAGTTAAAATCAGTATACGAGAAGTGTCATCCAAAGGCATAAAAAGGTCTATCATCCGCTTGGAATGATAGACCTTTTTCTATACAAAACCCCTCTCCGTAAAAACGGAGAGGGGAGTGGGTGCTTATAAACCGGTCATTGCAGCCAGTAGTTCAACTTCCAACTTCTGAATTTTACGCTCCATTGCAAGACCTTCGTCAATCGTTACATCGGTAAACTTTCCATCTTTCGTACAAACAATATGATTTGTTTTACCGGCAAGGAGAAGCTCGACTGCCATATAACCCATTTTGGTTGCATTTACACGGTCTCGTCCGTTGGGTACGCCGCCACGCTGAATATGACCAAGAACTGTAACGCGGGGGTCAAGGTCGATGGAATTTCTGATCTTTTCTGCAATTTCAGAGGCGGAGCCGGAGCCTTCCGCGACCACAATCATATAATGGGTGAAACCGTTGAAGCGGGCTCTGCGAATCTTTTCGATAACATCTCGCTCAAAGTCCACGGGCTCTTCGGGGACCAAAACAGCAGTTGCGCCAACAGCCAGACCCACATACATTGCCAAAAAGCCTGCATTTCGACCCATAACCTCTACAACAGAGCAGCGCTCGTGGGATTGCATTGTATCGCGCAGACGGTCAATACAGTCAATGGCTGTATTTGCGGCTGTGTCAAAACCGATGGAGTAATTTGTGCAGCTAATATCGTTGTCAATCGTAGCTGGAATACAGATAACATTGATTCCGTGTTTGGCCAATGCCTGCGCACCGCGGAATGTGCCGTCACCGCCGATTGCAATGATACCATCCAAACCAAGGAATTTGCAGGTAGAAACAGCTTTTTCCTGACCTTCAGCTGTCATAAACTCTTTGCTGCGAGCAGTGTAAAGGATCGTGCCACCACGATTAATTGTATGAGAAATATTCTTTTCGTTTAGACGAATTACGTCAGCGGAGATAAGACCGTTATAGCCGCGGCGAATACCATAGCATTCAATGCCGTGAAACATAGCAGTACGAACAACAGCACGTACCGCAGCATTCATACCGGGTGCGTCACCACCACTTGTAAGTACACCAATACGACGAATAATCATTGGAAAACCTCCTAAATAACCGATAGATGTATTTTAACATTGCTTTAATGTATTGTAAAGGAAAAGATTATATTTCTTTTAATTTTATTATACCGGCGAAGGCGAGGGAGGTTGGTGTTGCCAATCCTTGACCATTAAAGCAAATTTGTTTTACGCACATTTATATGTAAAATTATACATATATTCGTGTGTATGTTAATGTCAAATAATGGAGGAATTAATATGTACTACTATCAAAGATTTAAAGACTTACGAGAAGATAGAGACCTAAATCAATCAGACATAGCAAAATTACTTGATACAACACAACAAACTTACTCCTTATGGGAAAGGGGAGGCAGGGAAATGCCACTTCATCATGCAATAACCCTTGCAAAATTTTACAAAGTATCAATGGACTACATTACCGGACTTACAAACGACAAAAAGGGAGGAAAAAGATAGTGATCAAAATTATTATCGCTATTGTAATTATCGCCTATATAATCCAAAGAAGTAAAAAACAATCAAGCAAAAACAATAACAAAAACTATCAACCTAACTACGAATGGG
>JAZTWB010000078.1:0-19589 GCA_045635645.1 Faecousia sp.
TCTGTAGCCGCCGTGACCCCCGCCCTTGGTGGCCTGGAAGTAGTCGGATTGGCTGGGCTGAATAACGCCCAGACCCGGGCCGCCGCGCTGGACGTTGACCACCAGTGCAGGCACGTCAGAGCCGGCAATGTAGCTAAGACCCTCTGCCTTAAGGCTGATTCCGGGGCTGGAGGAAGAAGTCATAACCCGCACGCCGGCAGCGGCTGCACCGTAGACCATATTGATGGATGCAATCTCGCTTTCCGCCTGCAGGAACACGCCGCCGATTTTGGGCATCTTCTTTGCCATATAGGCAGCGATTTCTGTCTGGGGAGTGATGGGGTATCCGAAGTAGTGTCGGCAGCCTGCCCGAATGGCGGCCTCGGCAATGGCTTCGTTGCCCTTCATAAGTACACGTTCTGCCATATTTGCGCCTCCTTATTTCTCCACTGTGATGATGCAGTCAGGGCACATAGTTGCGCAGAATGCGCAGCCGATGCACTTCTCCGGCTCAGTCATCACGGCAGGGGAATAGCCTTTCTTGTTGATTGTGTTTGCGGCGATTGTCAGACACCCTTTGGGACAGGCGTCAACGCACAGACCGCAGCCCTTGCACCAGTCGGTGCGGAATGTTACAGTTGCCATTTTCATTCCCTCCATTGTCCCAACTTTTGGGACGGTAAGTCAAAATATTTCTCCTGCAGACGCAGGGGGAAAACAGGGGTGAGTTTGCCGGAAAGTGCTTCTGCCACTGCCCTTTCGGCAGTGTGGGCGAAGATGGGAAGACCGCTGAGCCGACTTAGCTCCTCCAAAAGGGGAAGGGAGCTGAGCACCGTCTCCGGTGTGGTTTCCGGACCTAAATTTGTGTTGTTGACCAGGTCTGTGAAGGCAAGGCCGCAGGCGTTTTCAATCTCACGCATTACCTCCAGCGCCTCCTGGGGCGTTTGAGTGAGGGGGCGGCAGAAGTTGGCAACGAACACCATACGGTAGTTGTTCTCCTGCCGGATGGCAGGTACGTACCGACCCAGCGCATACGCGCCCCGGTCGTCGCCGCCGATGTCCATAATGCCGTAAATGCTTTTGTCCTCCACCAGCCGGTAGGCCTCCGCCGGAAGCGCCGGCAGGTCTACGTTGGAGTTGGCGAATTTGGGAGAAATCAGCGTGACACCCGCCTTTTCCAGTTCCTCGGCGGAGTCTGCGGTGCGGAAATAGGGATTTACAATGTCCAAATCCCCGATGCACACGCCTTTGCCTTCCTTTGCCAGGGCAATGGCATAGTTGACCGCGATGTTGGTCTTGCCGCTGCCATAATGACCGGCAAATAACGTTAAACGCTTATGATTCATATTGTCCTTCTTTGATTAAGAAATGGATAATTGATAATTGACAATTGACAATTGAGGTCTCGCCGTAGGCGACGATTTTATTTTATCGGCAAAGCCGATACCTTCATTGTCCATTGTCCATTGTCAATTTAAAGTTTCTTACGAATAATCTTACCACTTGTAGTCTTGGGAAGAGACTCCTTGAATTCCACGATACGGGGGTACTTATAAGGCGCGGTTCTGGACTTGACGTAGTCCTGAATCTGCTTTTTCAGTTCGTCTGTACCCTTGAAGTCCTTCACCAGCACGATGCTGGCCTTGACCACCTGGCCGCGGACCTCGTCCGGCGCGGCAGATACGCCGCACTCTAATACGTAGGGCAGTTCCATAATGACATTTTCAATTTCAAACGGTCCAATCCGGTAGCCGGAGGACTTGATAACGTCATCTGCCCGGCCAACATACCAGTAGAAGCCTTCCTCGTCCTTCCACGCCAGGTCACCGGTGTGGTAGTAGCCGTCGCGCCAGGTTTCGGCGGTGACTTCGTCGTTGCCCTCGTAGGCGTAAGCCAGACCGCAGGGAAGACCGTTAGAAATGTCAATGCAGATTTCGCCGGTTTCGCCCGGGTCTACAATATCGCCGTCGGCAGACAGCAGCTGCACATTGTACAGGGGAACGGGCTTGCCCATAGAGCCAAGCTTGTGAGAAGAGCCCACCAGATTGCCGATAATCAGGGTGCTTTCGGACTGACCGAAGCCCTCCATAATGTCCAGTCCCGTTGCTTTCTGGAATTGGCGGTACACCTCGGGATTCAGCGCCTCACCGGCGGTGGAGGCGTGCTGAATGGAGCTTAGGTCAAAGCGGCTCAAATCCTCCTTGGCCAGCATACGGTACATGGTAGGCGGCGCGCAGAAGGTGGTGATGCCGTACTGACCGAACTTGGGCAGAATCTTATCCGCCTCAAAGCGGTCAAAGTCGTAAACAAACAGGCCTGCCTCGCACAGCCACTGACCGTAGAGCTTGCCCCACATGGACTTTGCCCAGCCGGTATCGGAGATGGTCAGGTGCAGACCGTCCGGGCGGACACCGTGCCAGTACTTGGCAGTGATGAAATGGCCAAGAGGATATTTATAATTGTGTGCCGCCAGCTTGGGATAGCCGGAGGTGCCGGAGGTGAAGAACATCAGCATAGGGTCACTGCCGCAGGGGGCGTCCTCTCCACGGGCAAAGTGACTGCTGTACATTGCGTATTCTTCGTTGAAATTGTGCCAGCCCTCCCGGCTGCCGCCCACCAGAATCTTGTGGGCAAGTCCGGGGCAGAGCTTTGCGGCTTCGTCCACGGCGTTTGCTGTATCGCCGTCAGCGGTACAGAGAATTGCTCGCACGTCAGCGGCCTGGAAGCGGTAGGCAAAGTCCTTGGTCAGCAGCTGGTTGGTGGCGGGAATGGCCACGGCGCCCAGCTTGTGCAGGCCCAGAACGGCAAACCAGAACTGATAGTGGCGCTTGAGCACCAGCATCACCCGGTCGCCCCGCTTGATACCCATTGCCTTAAAATAGTTGGCAGCCCGGGCAGATTCCTTCTTCATATCCTGGAAGGTGAAGGTGCGCTCAGTGCCGTCATTCGATACGTGCAGCATCGCCCGGCGGTCCGGCTTGGCTCTGCCCAGCGCGTCAATCACGTCAAAGGCAAAGTTGAATTTCTCCTCGTTTTGGAAGGAAATGGCGGTGAGATTGCCCTCTGCGTCCTCGGTGGGGATAATGAAATTCTGATAAATGCGGCGCTCAGAGTCCGTGCTCTGCCGCTTGGCAGCAGGCTTTGCCTGCTCTGCCTTCTGCTCACCCTCACGGGCGGCGGAGTTGGACAGCACGATGGCATAGAAGGTACAGTCCTCACCGTCCACGGCAATCATACCGTGGGGGGTGGAAGAGTCATAGTAAATACAGTCGCCGGGGTAGAGAATTTCGCTTTGCGCGCCAATCTGAATCTTCATATGGCCGCTGATGACGATGTCGCATTCCTGTCCCTCGTGGGTAGTCAGCTCAATAGGCTCGCTTTCTGCGCCGTCCCGGTAATTCAGCTCCATAAACAGCGGCAGGGCGATGCGGTTGCGGAAGTCGGCAGCCAGGCTGTAGCCTACCATATGGTGCGCCTCTTCAATGCGCTGGCCCTCACCCTTCCGGGTCAGCGCATAGGAGCGGAGCTTGGGGCTGTGACCCTCCAGCAGGTCACTCATATCCACGCCCAGACTCAGGGAGCAGCGGTACAAAAAGGCAATGCTTAAGTTCCGGTTGCCGGATTCACAAGCCAAATATTCCTCTACAGACAGCTCCGTTCTTGCCGCCATTTCCGCCTCGGAAATGCCGTGAATGAGCCGCAGCTCCCGGATA
Source organism: Faecousia sp. (assembly GCA_045635645.1). Lineage (GTDB taxonomy): Bacteria > Bacillota > Clostridia > Oscillospirales > Oscillospiraceae > Faecousia. The sequence goes on from JAZTWB010000078.1 coordinate 3,693, forward strand.
CGGGCAGCGGTCTGCTGTATTTTATATGTAATTTGCTGTTCCATACTTACTCCTTCAGGGCCGGGAAAATAAAAACAGCCCGTCTCAAGATAGATTCCTTGAGACGAGCTGTGAATCACAACCCGCGGTACCACTCAAATTGCAGATGCCTTGCGGCACACTGCCACTCATCGGGCTCCGACAAGCCCTAAACACTAACGCAGCTGACGCGGGAGAGGTCTACTGACTTACGCGTTCTTCTCTCCGGCTTAGGAGCGACTGACCCAATGCACCCATAGCAGCTTGCACCCACCGCCGCCTCTCTGAAACGGGTTTGCAGGAGGTCCTCTCCGTCATAGCCTTTATTTTAGAATCATATCACTCAAATATAAAATTGTCAACAAAAAAAGAATTAAAGTTTATTGCGCATAATCTTGCCGCTGATGGTCTTGGGCAGTTCGTCCCGGAACACCACGATACGGGGGTATTTATAAGGCGCGGTGTGGGCTTTTACGTAGTTCTGAATTTCCTTTTTCAGCTCCTCGGTGCCCTCTATGCCGGGGACCAAAACGATGCTTGCCTTGACCACCTGACCGCGCACCTCATCGGGGGCGGCGGACACGCCGCACTCCAGCACGTAGGGCAGCTCCATAATGGTGGATTCAATTTCAAACGGTCCAATCCGGTAGCCGGAGGACTTGATCACATCATCTGCCCGACCCACGTACCAGTAGTAGCCGTCCTCATCCCGCCAGGCCACGTCGCCGGTGTGGTACATACCATCGTGCCACACGGAGTCGGTGGCCTCCTGATTGCGGTAATAGCCCAAAAATACGCCGCAGGTGGGGTTGGGGACTGTGCGAATGACAATCTCGCCGTTGATGCCGTCTTCCACGGGGTTGCCATCGGCATCCACAATATCAATGCCATAGCCGGGAACGGGCTTGCCCATAGCGCCGGGTTTAATTTCCGTGCCAAAGAGGTTGGCGATACCCAGCGTCATCTCTGTCTGACCGAAGCCCTCGTGAATCCGCAGACCGGTGGACTTCTCAAACTGGTAGAACACCTCCGGATTCAGCGCCTCACCGGCGGTGGTGGCGTGACGGATGGAGCTTAGGTCAAACCGGGAAATATCCTGCTTGATGAGCATACGGTACATCGTGGGCGGTGCGCAGAAGGTGGTGATGCCGTAGTTGGCGAACATAGGCAGAATCTTCTCTGCGTCGAAGCGGTCAAAGTCATAGACGAATACTGCGCCCTCACACAGCCACTGGCCGTAGAGCTTGCCCCACAGGGCCTTGCCCCAGCCGGTCTCGGAGATGGTGAAGTGCAGGCCGTCCCGCTCACAAAGATGCCAGTACTTGGCGGTCACGTAGTGACCCAGCGCGTACTTATAAGAGTGCATCGCCATCTTGGGATAGCCGGTGGTGCCGGAGGTGAAGAGCATCAGCATAGGGTCTTCGCCGCAGGGAGCGTCCTCGGTGCGCAGATAGCGGCGGCTGAACAGGCAGTACTCTTCGTTGAAATCGTGCCAGCCATCGGCCTTACCGCCTACCAGAATCTTGGTCAGCTGCAGACCGGCAGACTGCTCTGCCAGCTCCACCTGATGGGCAGTTTCGCCGTCGGCGGTGCAGAGGATGGCGGACACGCCGCCTGCCTGGAAGCGGTAGACGAAGTCATGCTCCATCAGCTGGTTGGTGGCGGGAATGGCAATGGCGCCCAGCTTGTGCAGGCCTAAGATGGCAAACCAGAACTGATAGTGGCGCTTGAGCACCAGCATCACCCGGTCACCACGCTTGATGCCCAGCGACTTAAAATAGTTGGCGCACTGGGAGGAGGCGTCCTTCAGATCCTTAAAGGTGAAGCGGCGCTCGGTCATATCGTTTGCGATGTGGACCATTGCCAACTTGTCCGGGTCCTTCCGGGCGATGGCGTCCACGGTGTCGAAGGCGAAGTTGTAACGGTCGGTGTCGGCAAAATGGATGTCGGTCATCACGCCGTGGTCGTCCTCGTCTGCCCAGACAAACCGGTTGCACAGCAGGGGGTCTTCCTGCACACGGGTCTTTTTGGCGGTGGGGTGACCCATTGCGGTATCGGTCTTGTCGCCTGCCATAATCATAGACAGGAACACACACTTTTCTCCGTCAATGGCAATCATACCGTGGGGGGTGGAGGATTTGTAGAAGATGCTGTCGCCCTCCCGCAGGACCTCCTCGTGGTCGCCCACTTTAATGCGCATAGCGCCTTTAAGCACCAGGTCAAATTCCTGACCGTCGTGGGTGGTGGTGTGAATGGGCTTGTTCTGCAGCTCCTCGGAGTATTCATAGGTAACGTAGTAGGGGGTAGCCAGCTTCTTGCGGAACATAGCCGCCATATCCTGAATGGTAATGCCGTCTTCGCTGGCGGTGACCATACCCTTGCCCTTGCGGGTAACGGCATAGCCGCACAGGTTGGCGCTGTGGCCTTCCAGCAGCTCGGCCAGCTCCAGACCGAAGATTTTGGCGCACTTATGCATAAAGGTAAAGGGAAGGTCCATAGCGCCGGCTTCGTACTGGGCATAAGCCTCTTCGGAAAGCTCGGTCTTTTCCGCCATCTGCGCAATGCTGTAGCCAACAATCTGACGCATCTCCCGAATTCGCTGGGCCACGTCCATCAGTTGATTGTTTGCCGTGCTTTGATTGCTCATTTTCATTACCTCCTAAAAACAAAAAACGTCTCAAGAAAAATTCTTGAGACGAGTAAAATTCACCCGCGGTACCACTCAAATTGCGGCTTATTCGCCGCCACTTCAGACTCCAACAAGTCCTATCCCTTAACGCGGGCAGACGGGGAAACCTACTGACTGTTCGGCTTTCCGGCTCGGAAGGGATGGGTACTTAGACCGGCAGCTGTTGGCTCGCACCAAACACCAACTCTCTGATAGCGGCGCATGTCCGACCGTCTTCGTCAAAGCCTTTTTATCTATATAATGAGGTCACTCTAACACATTCAATATCAAATGTCAATATGTTTTTTAAGTAGTATACTGCTTTTTTTGTTTTGCCTGTTGACAAAAAGGGTACTTTGTGGTTAAATGATTTCAATATGTAAAAGACTTTGATGGAAAGAAAGCCCTTTCAGAACGCTTCAGAGAGCCGGCGGTTGGTGCGAGCCGGTACGGAATGTCTGGGTCAACTGGTTCCTGAGTCGATTTCGTGAACGCCGATGGCAAGTAATGAAATCCGGTCGCCCCGTTACAGGCTGGGACTTTGTTGGAAGTCCGAGAGGGATTCTCGTCAAGAGAATAAGCAGGGTGGTACCGCGAATTTACTTCGTCCCTGAGGTCAGAGGAATTTGACCTCGGGTTTTTTATTTGTAAAGGAGAGTAACTATGGCAAACATCAGAATTTCCGATATGACAATGAAGCAGAGAGCAGACGGCTTTTCTCTGTCTTTTAAAGAGAAGATTGAGCTGTCTAAGTTGCTGGATAAGCTGGGTGTGTCGGTCATCGAACTGGAGGGTATGGAAAATCTGAAGGTGGACAGCCTCCGCATTAAGTCCATTGCCGCGGCGGTGGGCAGCAGTGTGGTTGCCGTGCCGGTTGCTTTGAATGAAGAGAGTGTGCAAAATGTATGGGCAGCACTGCAGGGCGCAAAGGCCCCCCGTCTGCAGGTGCCTGCTTCCGTCAGCGCTGTGCAGATGGAGTATCTGTATCACAAAAAGCCCGATGCAATGCTCAGCGCCATTGCCCAGACCGTAAGAAGCTGCGCCGCTTGCTGCGCCGATGTGGAATTCATCGCCGAGGACGCCACCAGAAGTGAGTTTGCATTCCTGTGCCGGGCAGTGGAAGTCGCCATCGATGCCGGCGCAACCACCGTGACCCTGTGCGATACTGCCGCCAGCTTGCTGCCGGAGGAATTTGCCGCATTTGTAGGCTCTGTAGTAGAGGCAGTTCCCGCAATCAAGAATATCTGTCTGGGCGTGCGCTGCTCCGACGAAATGAATATGGCCGCCTCCTGCACCATCGCCGCATTGTGCCGGGGCGCAGGGGAAGTGAAGACTGCCGCCTATCCTATCGGTACGGCAGATCTGTCTCAGGTGGCAAGAATCCTCGCCGCCCGGGGAGATGACTTCGGCTGGAGCACCTGCGTAAGCACCACCCAGCTGAGCCGGATTGTGGGTCAGATTCTGTGGATGTGCCGCACCGAGCGGAGCAAAACCTCTCCCTTTGACAGTGGTGTCCGGGAGGAGGAGACGGGCGTGTACCTGACCGTCCACGACGATGCCGCCGCAGTGAATAAGGCGGTGGAGAAGCTGGGCTACGATTTGTCCGCTGAGGATCAGGCGAAGGTGTTTGATGCCTTCCGGACCATCGCCGGCAAGAAAGAGAAGGTGAGCGTTCGGGAGCTGGACGCCATTGTGGCTCCCGCCGCTATGCAGGTGCCCTCTGCCTATGTGCTGGATATTTACGGCATTACTGCCGGCAATACCATTTCCGCCACTGCCCACCTGCGGCTGAAGAAGAACGGCGTTGCCGTGGAGGGCGTGAGCATTGGCGACGGCCCCATCGATGCGGCATTTCTGGCAATTGAGCAGATTACCGGCCGACACTACGAGCTGGACGATTTCCAGATTCAGGCGGTTACCGAGGGCCGTGAGGCGATGGGTCAGACCGTGGTAAAGCTCCGCTCCGGCGGCAGACTTTACTCCGGCCGGGGCATTTCCACGGACATCGTGGATGCCAGTATCCACGCTTACTTAAATGCCCTCAATAAGATTGTTTACGAGGAGGAAGACGTATGAAGCTCTCCTTTTCCACCCGTGGCTGGCCTGAGCTGAGCTGGGAGGAAATGCTGACCACGGCGCAGGAGATGGGTTTTAACGGCGTGGAGGTCTATAACCTGCCCAAGTTTAACCCGCTCCTTGACCGGACCGGTCCGTTCCATAAGTACCAGACTGCCGCTACGGTACGGCAGCTGCGGGAGAAGAAGCTGTCCATTCCCTGCTTCGACTCCTCCTGCGACATTTCCGACCCGGACTGCCACTTAGAGGATTTGTTTGTGCTGATGGAGGTGGCGCATAACACGGGTGTACCCTATGTGGTGTGCTGCGCGCTGACGGAAAACGAGCCGCAGGTGCAGAAGAATTTAGAGCAACTGCTTCCCAGAGCAGAGGCGCTGGGGGTCACTGTTTTACTGAAAACCAGCGGCATTTATGCCGATACCGCCCGCTTGCGCCGTATGGTGGAATGCTTTGCCTGCGACCAGCTGGCAGTCCTTTGGGATATGCACCACCCCTATCGGGATTTCGGCGAAAGCGGAGATACCACCATTAAGAATTTGGGCGCTTATGTGCGCCACGTTCACCTGCGGGATTCCGATGACAGCGGCGTCTACCAGCTCATCGGTGAGGGCAGTATGCCCATTGCGGATATGATACGGGCACTGTCCAGTGTAAACTACGACGGCTTCATTTCCTTGGAATGGAAGCCGGAATGGCTGGAGGATTTGCAGGACCCGGAGGTTATTTTCCCTTACTTTGTGAACTATATGGCTCGCTTCCACTCCACCCGGGGTATGAAGAAAAAGCTCTACCCCAACCACGACGGCACCGGCCAGTACATCTGGAAAAAGGACGAACTGATCAACCTGACCTTCCCTCAGGTTCTGGACCGTGTGGCAGAGGAGTTCCCGGACCAGTACGCCTTCAAATACACCACTTTGGACTATACCCGTACCTACGCCCAGTTCCGGGAGGATGTGGACCGGTTTGCACGGGCGCTGGTGTCTATGGGCGTAAGAGCCGGCTCGAAGGTGGCAATTTGGGCGACCAACGTGCCTGCCTGGTACATCACCTTCTGGGCGACCACCAAGCTGGGCGCTGTGCTGGTTACAGTCAATACCGCCTATAAGATTCACGAGGCAGAGTACCTGCTCCGCCAGTCCGATACCCATACGCTGGTGATGATTGATTCCTGTCTGGACTCCAATTATGCCCAGATTATCAACGAGCTGTGTCCCGAGATTGCCGGCACAAAGGCCGGCGACCCGCTGCACTGCAAGCGCCTGCCGTTTTTGCGGAATGTGATTACCGTGGGCTTCAAGCAGCCCGGCTGTCTGACCTTTGACGAGGCAATGGACAGATACGAGCTTACCAGTCGGGAGCAGGTGGCCCAGATGGCGGCGGCAGTTCGTCCCGACGATGTGTGCAATATGCAGTACACCTCCGGCACCACAGGCTTCCCCAAGGGCGTTATGCTCACCCACTACAACGTGGTCAACAATGGCAAGTGCATCGGCGACAGAATGGGCCTGTCCACGGCAGACCGAATGATGATTCAGGTGCCGATGTTCCACTGCTTCGGTATGACATTGTCGATGACCTCGTCTATGACCTACGGCGCGACGATGTGTCCGATGCCGTACTTCTCTGCGGCATCTTCTCTGGCTTGCATCAATCAGGAGAAAATCACCTGCTTTAACGGCGTGCCGACGATGTTCATTGCCATGTTCAACCACCCGGACTACCGCAAGACCGATTTTAGCCATATGCGCACCGGCATTATGGCAGGCGCGGGCTGTCCGCCGGAGCTGATGCGCCGGGCCGCCCGTCCTGACGAGATGAATATGTACGGCATTGTGTCCGTTTACGGTCAGACCGAGTGCGCCCCCGGCAACACAATGAGTGCATGGACGGATTCTCTGGAGGTGCGCACCGATACGGTCGGCTATGCCTTCCCCCACGTTCAGTGCAAGATTGTGGACCCGGAGACCGGCGAAGAGGTAGGCCCCGGCGTCAACGGCGAGTTCTGCGCCAAGGGTTATAATACAATGAAGGGCTACTACAAAATGCCCCAGGCCACTGCCGATACCATTGACGCAGACGGCTGGCTTCACTCCGGTGACCTTGCCTGTATGGACGAACAGGGCAACGTGGGGATTACCGGCCGGCTGAAGGATATGATTATCCGGGGCGGTGAAAATATCTACCCCAAGGAAATCGAGGAGTTTATCTACACCCACCCCCAGACCAAGGATGTACAGGTTATCGGCGTGCCGGACAAGAAGTACGGCGAAGAGATTATGGCGTGCATCATTCTTAAAGAGCCGGGCTCTGTGACCGTGGAGGAGATGAGCGCCTATATTAAGGCAAGTATGGCCCGCCATAAAGTCCCCAAGTACATTGAATTTGTGGACAGCTTCCCGATGAATGCGGCGGGCAAAATCCTCAAATACAAGATGCGGCAGGACGCGGCAGAACGGCTGGGTCTGACAGGTGACGGATCTAATACAGCGGATAATCCAACCAAATAAAAAATATAAAGGACGTACGGCAGTACGTCCTTTATATTTTCGTTGCCAAATTTGTCAGGCTATGGTATAATCCCCGTAAAATGAGGAGGTGGGTGCTTTGATATTCGGTAAGCATATTAACCGCTATTATCTGCGCTTTGCGCCCCGGCTGCTGCTGGGTCTTGTCACACTGATTGTCATCGACTATCTCCAGCTGGTGATTCCCGAGCTGTACCAAATGGTTGTAAATGGTATGAACAACGGATTTGTGGTAGAAAACGGCATCCGGAGCCCTTTTGATATTGATTTTTTGATTGACCGTATCTGTTTGCCCTTGGTCACCATTATTCTTTGTATGGTGTTCGGTCGGTTTCTGTGGCGAATCTGCTTTTTTGGCGCTGGCATCGCCGTGGAGACGGATTTGCGCAACCGGATGTTCAGCCATTGCAAGGACTTAAGCCGGGAGTACTATCAGGTCAACAAGGTGGGCAATCTGATGAGCTTGTTTACCAATGACTTGGACACCATTCAGGAGTCCTTCAGCTGGGGCTTGCTGATGCTGTGCGACGCGGTGTTTTTAGGCGCGCTGGCCATTATGAAAATGTGGCGTATGGACATTCTCCTTACCGCCCTGTCTATGATTCCCATGGCGTTTCTGCTGGCCTCGTCCATCATCGTGGGCAATCAGCTGACCAAGCGGTGGGACGCCCGCCAGGAGGCGTTTTCCAACCTGTCCGACTTCTCCCAGGAGAGCTTTTCCGGCATTGCCGTGATTAAGGCATTTGTAAAAGAGGGTAAGGAGCTGTGGCAGTTCCAAAAGCTCAATAAGGAAAACGAAGAGACAAATATCGCTTTTACAAAAGCGTCTACTACCTTCCGGGTGATGGTAATGCTGTTCGTGGAGAGCGTGATTTGCGTGATTTTGGGCTACGGCGGTTATCTTGTGTATCAAGGTAAGTTCAACGCCGGTCAGCTGGTGGAGTTCATCGGCTACTTCAATGCCATTATCTGGCCCATTATGGCGGTGTCCGAGCTGATTGATATGACCTCCCGGGGCAAAGCCTCCATTCAGCGGATTTCGGAGTTGCTGGACGCTAAGCAGGACGTGGTGGACAGAGCCGACGTAAAACCCCTGCCCCGGATTGCAGGCAATATCGAGTTCCGAAATCTGTCTTTCCGCTACCCGGACGGGGAGTTTGACGCACTGAAGAATATCAGCTTTACCATAAACGCCGGTGAGAACGTGGGTCTTGTGGGCAAGACCGGCGCGGGCAAGACCACGCTGGTGGACCTGATTCTGCGCACCTACAATGTACCCGACGGTACGCTGTTTATCGACGGACAGGATGTGAACGCCGTGTCCATTCAAGATGTGCGGATGGGCTGCGCCTACGTGCCTCAGGACAATTTCCTGTTTTCCGATACCATTGCCAACAACATCGGCTTCGGCGTGACGGAAAAGGAGGTAACCCGCATAAAGGACGCGGCAAAGCTTGCCGATGTTCACGGCAATATCGCGGAATTCTCCGAGGGCTATGAGACCGTGTTGGGCGAGCGGGGCGTGACCGTTTCCGGCGGTCAGAAGCAGCGAATCTCCATTGCCCGCGCCCTTTTGAAGGACGCGCCCATTCTGATTCTGGACGATTCCGTGTCCGCGGTGGACACCAAGACGGAAAAGACCATTCTGGAAAACCTGCGCGCTACCCGCGCGGGAAAGACCACCATTCTCATTGCCCATCGCATCTCCACCATCGAAAAGATGGACAAGATTCTGTTTATTGACGACGGTCATCTGGTGGCGGTGGGCCCCCACGAGACGCTGTACGAAACCTGCCCGGATTATCGGAAAATGGTTGACCTGCAGCGGCTGGAGGAGGAAGGAGGGGAACACAATGGCTGAGTACTTACCCCTTTTGATTGTAGGCGCAATCATCGGTACATTTACATTGCTGTTTGTGATTGCCTACCTGTGTATCCGAAACAAAAAGGCCGCCATCGGCTTTGACCGGCATATGGCGGATAAGGAGATTGTGGCAAGACTGATGAAGTACGCCACGCCCTTCTGGCGGGATTTTCTGCTGGTGCTGTTCATTATGCTTTTGTCCATCGGCCACAATATCCTCTCGCCATTGCTTGTGGGTCATATTGAGGAGACGGTGAAGGCGAAATTTGACCTGCCCTACCTGTTTACCTTGGTGGGAATTTACGCCGTAATTTTGCTGATTAGTTTGGTTTGCACCTATTTGCAGGCAATTTTGCTGCAGAAAATCGGTCAAAAAATTCTATCCAAGCTGCGTATGGACATCTTCACCCACATCGAAAGCCTCTCCCACGAGCAGCTGAACAATATCCCTGTGGGCAAGCTGGTGACCCGCGTCACCAACGACACCAACGCCATTTCTATGATGTTCACCAACGTGCTGGTGACAATGGTGAAAAATGCAATGGTGCTGTGCGGCGTGCTGGTAAGTATGCTGGCTATCAACTACGCAATGACCCTGATGCTGCTGTGCTTTGTGCCCTTCGTGGTGCTCTTTACAGTGATTTTTCGGAAATTCTCCCGCAAGGCCCACCGGGCGGTTACCGACAGCCGCACGGAGCTGAACACCTATTTGTCCGAAAACCTCTCCGGTATGAAAATTATTCAGATTTTCAACCGGGAAGAGGAGAAAATGGCAGACTTTTTGGAACGGAGCAAGAAGCTTTCCGGCGCCAAAAAGCAGAGAATGTTCGTCTTCGGCATCTTCCGGCCGATGGTGTATATGCTCTACATCAGCTCGGTGCTGTGCCTGCTGTACTTAGGCGCCAGAAGCTACATCAAGGATTTCAGCCTCTTAGGTCAGGTGATTACCAGCGGCACGGTGGTGACCTTCTATATGTACGCCACCCGCTTCTTTGACCCCATTCAGACCCTGGCCGAGCAGTTTGACACACTCCAGTCCGCCTTTGCTTCCGCAGAAAAGATCTTCACCATTTTGGATATGGTGCCGGAAGTGGTGGATGAGCCGGACGCGATGGAGCTGCCGGAAATCAAGGGCGAGATTGAGTTCCGCGACGTGTGGTTTGCCTACAAGCCCGATGAGTGGGTGCTGCAGGGGGTGTCCTTCCACGTCAATCCTAAGCAGACCGTTGCCTTTGTAGGCTCTACCGGCTCGGGCAAGACCACAATTTTAAGCCTTATCTGCCGCAATTACGATATTCAAAAGGGTCAGATTCTCATTGACGGCATCGATATCAAGAAGATTAAAATCTCCTCTCTGCGCCGCCATTTCGGACAGATGCTCCAGGACGTATTCCTGTTCTCCGGCACCATACGCAGCAACATTCTGCTGCGGAAAGAGGGCGTCAGCGATGAGGAGGTTATGGAGGCCTGCCGGTACGTCAATGCCGACACCTTTATTAATAAATTGGAGGCGGGTCTGGACGAGCCGGTGCGGGAGCGGGGCAACAACTTCTCCGCCGGTCAGCGGCAGCTTCTGAGCTTTGCCCGCACCATTATCCACAAGCCGTCGGTGATGATTTTAGACGAGGCTACCGCCAATATCGACACCGAGACCGAGGTGCTGATTCAGGACTCTCTGGAGAAGATGAAGAACATCGGCACAATGCTCATTGTTGCCCACCGTCTGTCCACCATTCAGCACGCGGACAATATCATTTTGTTGTCCAAGGGCAAAATTCTGGAGCAGGGTACCCACCAGCAGCTGCTGGCGCAAAAGGGGAGGTACTACAACCTCTATACCCTGCAGTACCACAAGCAGCAGCTTTCCCAATCCTAAAATACCGGCCCGGGTGTGCATTACGCGCACCCGGGCTGTCTTTTTGGATAATATGGAAAAAAGTTGTTGACCTGAGTGGATTTATCGGTTATACTATGTTAGCGTGACCATTTATGGTCAGTCATTTTGTTCCGCTGCAGCCGTCAGGCTGTCGAGCATATTGTGATTTCAAGGAGGTGTTCACCAATGAAACGTACCTACCAGCCCAGCCGCCGTCACCGTTCCAAGGTTCACGGATTCCGGCAGAGAATGGCTACTTCCAACGGCCGTAAGGTTCTTGCCCGCCGCCGTGCCAAGGGCCGCAAGGTTCTGTCTGCGTGAGTGTAACTTGGTAGCTGAATCATAGCAGGCCACCGCTGAAAAGCTAAATGGGAGTCCATGCGGGGCGAATGGCTATTCGCCCCGCTCCCTTTTTCTTTGGGCACACTTTCGGAAACATCTTGCCACGCTTCAGCGCATCTTTTGGCTGATCCCTTCGTTTTGAATACCTCGTAATACACAAAGTATGACTTCGGTATTCAACCTCGGGCTAAACCAAAATCTATCGCTGAATCATCGTCAAGCTGTTTTCTCAAGTGTGCCTGTTGGGGGAGTACTCTCAAAGGGAGAACAGTTATGAAATTTTCCTGCGCGCTGAAGCTCAATCATATTTTCAGACGCCTATACGCCACCTCGGGTTATGCCAACGGCTATCTGGTGTTTTATGCCAGACCCAATCGCTCCCACACCAATCGGGTGGGCATAACCACCGGCAAAAAGCTGGGAAAAGCGGTGGTGCGAAACCGTGTGCGTCGCCGCCTGCGGGAGGTTTACCGGCTCAATGAGGAGCTGTTTGCCCCCGGCTGGGATATTGTCGTGGTTGCCCGGAGCCGGTGTATTGATGCCGACTTCCAAAAGCTGACCCACGCCTATTTGTCCCTTGCGGAAAAAGCGGGGGTGCTCAAACCCCAATGAAGAAGCTTCTTATCAAAGCCATTGGCTTTTATCAGCGCCACATCTCTCCCTACCGTTCTGCCTGCTGCAGATTCACGCCTACCTGTTCCGCTTATGCAGTCGAAGCGATCCAAAAATACGGGGTATTAAAAGGATGCTTTCTGGCGTGTAAGCGCTTACTGCGCTGCAATCCCTTTTACAAAGGGGATTTCCATGACCCCGTCCCCTAAGGAGGAAAAACAATGATTCTCGCATTTAAGCTGGTTGACTTGGTTCAGATTCCTTTTGGCTATCTGCTGTCCTGGCTGAATCAACTGACAACCAATTACGGCGTGGCACTGATTTTGTTTGCCATCGCGCTGAAGTTCATTCTCCTTCCGGCTACGGCCAAAGGCAAGAAGAGCACTATGAAAATGTCCCGGCTTACCCCCAAGCTGCAGGCGCTGCAGAAGAAGTATGCCGGTGACCAGCAGAAGCTTAACGAGGCCACCCAAGCCCTCTACAAGGAAGAGGGCGTATCTATGGGCGGCGGCTGTCTGTGGAGCTTTGTGCCCCTGCTGATTCTGATTCCCCTGTATACCGTTGTGCGTCAGCCCATCACCTATATGCTCCACGAGAGCGCAGAGGTGGCAGAGCAAATTATATCCGTTATCAAGACCGCACAGCCCGAGCTGTTCGGCAAAAACGAGTACTACTACCAGATGATTGCCGCGCCGCTGATTCCCCAGTATGCCGAGCAGCTGAAGGACATCGTCGCCAATCCCGCTACCCTGGAGGGTTTGAATTTTACCTTCCTGGGCGTTGACCTGGGTTTGGTTCCCACCTTCAATGTGTTTAAGTGGGAGGTCTGGAACTGGGCAGCCATCGGTCTGTTCCTGCTGCCTGTGCTTTCTGCCGGCGGTCAGGTGCTGAGTATGTTCATCTCCCAGAGAATGAACAACTCTCTGGTCACCGACGAAAAGGGTCTGCAGGACAAGGAGACCGCAAAGAATTCTCAGGCAAATCAGTCCAGCAAGATGATGCTGTATATGATGCCGCTGATGTCTTTGTGGTTTGGTTTCACCGTTCCCGGCGCACTGAGCCTGTACTGGTTTGTGCAGGGTCTGGTTTCCACGGCCATGGACGTGTACCTGACCAAGAAGTACCGTAAGATTTACGATGCCGAGGACGCAGAGCGTCTGGCAAGAGCGCTGGAGCAGGAAGCCATTGAGGCGGAGAAGGAGCGTTTGCGCGCAGAGCGCCGCGCTGCCAACCCCGATGGCATTACCACCAACACCAGCAAAAAGAAGCTGCAACAGCAGCAGCAAAGAGAGCAGGAGGCAGCCAAGGCTGCAGCTGCCAAGGAGTATGCCGCAAAGAAGGGTATCCTGGAGGAAGAGGAGGACAAGCCCACCGCTATGTCCGGTATCCCCAGCCGTCCCTACTGCAAGGGCCGCAACTATGACCCCAATCGGTATGCTTCCCAGACTACGGAGGAATAATCAATGGAAAAAACACTTGTTACAACGGGCAAAACCATCGATCAGGCGATCGAAAATGCCCTTGCCCAGCTGGGTCTTGACAGAGACAATGTCTCCGTTCAGGTGCTGGAACAGGCCAAGTCCGGTTTTCTGGGCATTGGCGCAAGTCCTGCCAAGGTTGAGGTGACCTACGAGGCACCGGATCCCGCCCCCAAGGTGGCGCTGTCCTCTGCTTCCCGTTCCAAGCCCAAGCCCAAGCAGGAAGCCCCCAAGGCACAGGTGCAGGAAGCGCCTAAGGCTGCTGCCAAGACAGAAGCTCCCAAGGAGCACAAACCCAAGGCTCCCAAGGTCGAGAAGCCTGTGGTAGCCAGAGAGTATACACCCGCTGCGCCCGGCTCTGTGGAGGAGAAGATTGAGCAGTTTTTGAAGGGTCTGCTGGAGCATATGGGCTCTGCCGCCGTTCCCCACGCCTGGGCAGAAGAGGAGAACACCTATATGGTAGAGCTGACCGGCGAGGATTTGGGTTATCTCATCGGCCGCCGGGGCGACACACTGGATGCCCTGCAGCACCTTGCCAACTATACCATCAACCGGGGCATTGACGGCCACGTCCGTATCAATGTGGATGCCGAGTGCTACCGCCAGAAGCGGGAGGATTCCCTGCGCCGCTACGCCCAGAAGAAGGCGCAGCAGGTGCTTAAGGCCCACCGCCGTACCACCCTGGAGCCTATGAACGCCTACGAGCGTCACGTGATTCACGCAAGTCTGCAGGAGGTTGACCGCATCACCACCTATTCCGTAGGTACCGAGCCCAACCGCCGTGTGGTTATCGAATACGTCCGCTAACACAAAAAACCCGGGAGTAAGCTCCCGGGTTTTTTATTTGAAAATTTTTCCGTATCCGTGAAAATAACAAAAATAAGCATTGAATTTCCATAATCCTTCGTGTATAATGTCTGTATTGCGGCACAATGCCGCGTCCCACGAAAGGAGATTAACATAAATGTACACTGCAAATGCAATTCGTAACGTCTGTCTGCTGGGCCACAGTGGTAGCGGTAAGTCCGCCCTGGCCGAAAGCTTACTCTACATGACCGGTGTGATTGACCGTATGGGCAAGAATGCCGACGGCAATACCGTTTGTGACTACGATCCCGAGGAAATCCGCAGAAATATTTCCATTTCCACCGCTCTGGTACCTCTGGAATATAAGAAGGTTAAGATCAACCTGCTGGACACCCCCGGCGGTTTCGATTTCTCCGGCGCGGTTATGGAAGCACTGCGGGCTGCCGATGCTGCCATTTTGGTGATTTCTGCCAAGGACGGCATCACCGTCGGCTTTGAAAAGGCGTGGAAGTACTGCGAAGAGCGCAATATGCCCCGTATGATCTACATATCCAAGGTAGACGAAGATAACTCTGACTATAACGCTACCTTCAATGCGCTCCGTGAAAAGTACGGCAACCGGATTGCCCCCGTGGTTGTGCCCATCTGGGACGCAAGCCACAAGGTCACCGGCATCATCGACGTGCTGAACAAGCGGGCATACGAGATGAAGAATATGAAGCGGGTGGAAATCGACATTCCCGAAGGCAAGGATACGGTTATCACCGAGTTCAACGATGCCCTGAAGGAAGCTGTTGCTGAGACCAGCGAGGAATTTATGGACAAGTTCTTCGGCGGTGAGGACTTCACCTACGCAGAGATGATTAAGGGTATGCACAAGGGCGTGCTGGACCGCACCATGTTCCCCGTGGTGTGCGGCTCTGCTGTGGACTGCCTGGGCAGCCTGATGCTGATGGACAACATCATCGACCTGTTCCCCAACCCCATCGAGGGCAACTATCATAAGGCAACTTTGGCCGACGGCACTACCGAGGAGTTCGTGGTATCTCCCGGCGGCGTGCCCTCTGCATTCGTGTTCAAGACCGTTTCCGATCAGTACGGCAAGTACTCCTACGTGAAGGTGCTCTCCGGTGAGATTACCTCCGATACCACCCTGGTCAACGCCCGCACCGGCGAGACCGAGAAGCTGGGCAGACTGTACGCTATGTGCGGCAAGAAGGCCAGCGAGGTGAAGGTGCTCTCCTGCGGCGACATCGGCGCCATCGGCAAGATGGATAAGGTAAAGACCGGTGATACCCTGTGCGGCCCCCGTAAGTTGGTCAGCCTGAAGCAGATTCCTTACGCACCCGCCTGCTATTCTATGGCTATCGCACCCAAGACCAAGGGTCAGGAAGAAAAGGTGGCAGCAGGTCTTGCCAGACTTAACGAAGAAGATCCCTCCTTCAGCGTGGTCAGCAACGCCGAGACCCAGCAGCTGGTTATCTCCGGCGCAGGCGACCAGCAGCTGGACGTTCTGATTCCCAAGCTCAAGACCCGCTTCGGTGTGGACGCTGAGCTGAGCCCCGCAAAGATTGCCTTCCGTGAGAAGATTAAGAAGACCGTTGAGGCCCACGGCCGTCACAAGAAGC
>JAZTWB010000079.1:0-5081 GCA_045635645.1 Faecousia sp.
GGTGTCGTTGCGCAGCTCCTCGTCGAACAAAGGACGCATGGGACGGTCGATGATACGGCTGTTCAGGATACCCCGGTCAGAGGGCTTGCCCTCACGGCGGTTGAAAGAGCCGGGGATACGGCCTACGGAGTACATTCTCTCTTCAAACTCGATGGTCAGAGGGAAGTAGTCGATGCCGGACTTGGGGATGGGGTTGCAGGTGCAGGTGGTGAGCACCACGGTGTCGCCGTAACGGCAGATGCACTCAGCATTGGCCAGCTCAGCAACCTTACCGGTCTCAACGGTAAAGGGGCGGCCGCCGATTTCCATCTCGAAAACCTTGTGATTGGGGAATTGCTTCTTGGTAATCATTTGTGTAACCTCCTAAAATAGTTTGTTTGTTCGGGAGGTTTAGCACTTGAGTCAGCTGTCGGAAACCGACAACTCAATCAACTGCTAAATGCGCTCCCCAGTGTTCCTGCAAAAACAGGGGGGACAACGTCGCCCCTGCAATTGACTTAGTTACGGAGACCCAGCTTGGCGATCAGAGCACGCTAACGGTTGACATCCTTCTTTGCCAGATAGTCCAGCATCTTGCGGCGCTTACCAACCATCATCAGCAGACCGCGACGGGAGTGGTTGTCGTGCTTATGGGTGCGCAGATGGTCAGTCAGCTCGTTGATACGGGCAGTGAGGATAGCGACCTGTACTTCGGGAGAACCGGTGTCGCCCTCGTGGGTTGCGTTTTCCAGAATAACCTGGGTCTTCTTTTCTTTCAAAATCATTGTGTTTTCCACCTTTTTTAAAATTTACCTCGCGCCAAGTAAAGGGTCGGTGTCGTCCCAAAACTGAGCAGCGGGCATACGCCGGACATAGCCAGCCCGACTATCTTATCATAGGATTTCCCAAAAGTAAAGAGTTTTTTCAACTTTTTTCAAAGAAATTCCGTGTTTGGCATAGGTTTTTCTGGATTTCTTTCTGCAATTGCGCCAGAGAGGAGAATTTTTCCTCCGGGCGGAGAAATGCAAAAAAGGCGATTTTTAATTCCTTTCCGTACAAATCACCGTCAAAATCCAGTAAATGGGCCTCTACAGTGACATTTTCGCCCCCTACGGTGGGGCGATTTCCCACGTTGGTGACGGCAAGATATTCCTCTCCGTCAACCATTGCCTTACAGGCGTATACGCCGAATTTGAGGGTCAAAAGTCCCTGGGGCAGCAGCAAATTTGCTGTGGGAATATCGATGGTGCGTCCCAGTTGCTGTCCGGAAACCACCGTTCCCGTGAAAATGTGGGGGTGACCCAGGAGCTTGTTTGCCTGCGTTACATCGCCTTGTTCTAACAGGGTGCGGATACGAGTGGAGCTGATACGCGCGCCGTCCATCGTCTGTTCCGGTACAACCGCGCACAAAAGCCCCTGCTCCCGGCAGTAGCTTTCTAAAATATCGGCATTGCCCGCTCCGTTTTTTCCGAAACGGAAGTCATTTCCGCATACAAAACCTGCCGCGCCCCGGCTTATCAGTGATTCCAAAAAGTCCTGATAGGACATAGACAGGGTTTGGCAGTCGGTGGGCAAAACCGTCACATCGTCCATGCCGTATTCCTTCAAAAGGGAAACCCGGTCATAGGTAGTGTTAAGTGTGCCGGGCGCATCCCTGCCAAGCAGCGCGGCAGGGGGGAGGGAGAAGGTCACAGCTCCGGACCGGGCATTTGCCTCTGTGGCAAGACGGCGGCAGGCTTTCAGCAACGCCTGATGCCCTAAATGCACCCCGTCGAAAAAGCCAAGGGCATAAATCACACGATTTTTCATACAAACCTCTTATAAGGCAAAAAAGCTTTTAATTGTGGACATTGTGCCGTCTTCCACCTTCGCCAGCATCAGAAATTCGCCGCTGCGGTCGTAGGCGCGGTAAGTACCGGCGGGCAGGTCGATGGAAAAGGCGTTGCCGTTGCGGCAGCGCAGCGCCTGCTTTTCCGTCAGTGTGACGGCAGGGTACTGGGAAAACATCGTGTCCACACTATGCAGAAATGCGCCGGGATTGTCGCTTTCTATCAGCTGCGCCAGAGGAACGGCTTCTGATTCTGTATAGCTGCCGGCAGCCACTCTTCTAAGCTCTGCCATACAGCCGCCGCAGCCCAGCGCTGCGCCGATGTCCTTGCAAAGGGTGCGGATATATGTGCCCTTGGAGCAGTGTACCCGTAGACGGACATCATTACCCGCAAATCCCAGAAAATCCAGAGAAAAAATAGTAATTGTCCGGGGTTTCCGCTCTACTTCTTTGCCCCGGCGTGCCAAGTCGCAAAGCTTTTGTCCATTTACTTTGATTGCCGAGTACATTGGCGGAATCTGTTGAATCTCGCCACGAAAGTTTTCCAGAACGGACAGAATTTCTGCTTCCGTTACACGCACTTCCTTTTCATCCAACACAGTGCCGGTGATGTCCTCGGTATCGGTGGTGATTCCCAGACGCAAGGTGGTTTCGTAAACCTTGTCCGCGTGTTCAAAAAACTCCACGCCACGGGTGGCGCGCCCCACAAACACCGGCAGCACACCCGTTGCCATAGGGTCCAGCGTGCCGCCGTGACCGATGCGGCGGGTCTGGAAAACGCCCCGCAGCTTGGCGGTCACGTCCTGGCTTGTCCAGTCTTGAGGCTTGTCAACAATTACAATTCCGTCCATAAAAAATTCCTTTATATCTTGGGCATTGCTTTTTTGATTGCTTCTACAGCTTCGTCCATCGTGCAGGTCATACTCGCACCGGCAGCGCCTTTGTGACCGCCACCGCCAAATTTGGCACAGATAGCCGCGGCATCGTAGCCGGGCACTGCCCGCACGGAGATTTTGATGCGGTTTTCACCCTCTTCCCGCAAGGTGGCGGCGATTTTGACGCCCTCAATGGAGCGGGGGAATCCGGAGATGTTCTCTAAATCGTCCTCCGTGAGCCCCAGCTCCTCTTCCACAGACTTGGGCAGGGGACAGATGGCGATTGCGCCGTCTTCCAAAAAGATGGCGTGTTCTACCAGATAGCCCTGCACACGAAGACGGCCCAGAGAATAGGTGTCAAACAGCGCCTGATTGATGGCAAACAGCTCGTCGCTGCAATATGCGCAATAGGCTGCGCATTCCAAAGTCTTGGCGGTGGTGTTAGCATAGCGGAAGCAGCCGGTGTCTGTAGAAATGGCAGTGTAAAGGGCGTTTGCCATAGGCTTGTCAAGACGAACTCCCATCAGAGAAAAGACCGTAGCAACCAGTTCTCCGCAGGCGGCAGCCTCCGGCTCTACCAGCTCCATTTGGGTGAAGGATTCGGCAGTTCCGTGGTGGTCAATGCGCAGCGTAATTTTATCCGCGTAGGCGGAAAACGCCTGGGGGAGCATTCCCTTTGAGGCGGTATCCACCGCAATCAAAATATCATCCTCAGCCACCTGCTCGGTGGTCAAACCCTGGTGCAGGTGGGCATATTTTGCAGTGATCTCGGGATTGCGGAGAATATGGGCGGTCTTGCCCAGCTGCCGCAGACCTCTGCACAGCAGTGCAGCGCTGCCCAAGGTGTCACCGTCGGGACGGCGGTGAGTGAGAATCACATAATTGTCATTTTGTTTTAAGAATTCAGCTGTCTGTTCTCTCGTCAGAATCTTCATCTTTCTTAACCTCTAAAGAGTTGATAAGCTTCATCATTTTTGCGCCGTAGGTGATGGAATCATCCAGCGCCCAGGTAAGCTCCGGGGTGTAGCGCAAGTTTAGCGCTCTGCCCAGCTCCCGGCGCAGATAACCTCCGGCGGATTGTAGACCCTTGAGGGCGTCCTTTGCCCGCTCCTCCTGCAAAAAACTCACATAGACCTTGGCATAGCGCAAATCCGGGGTGGTCTCCACGTGGGTGATGGAAATCATCGTATCCTGTACCCGGGGGTCTTTCAGGTTGCGAATCAGATTGGCCAGCTCCTTCTGAATCTCTTCGTTAATGCGTCCTATTCTGTTAGATGCCATTGTATCATTCCTTTCGTAATGATAGGGTAGGGAAAAATTTGCCGTGCCGCACCGCGGCACGGCAAATGCTTAGCGTTTAACTTCCTGCATAGCGAAGCATTCAAATACGTCGCCCTCTTTGATGTCGTTGAACTTCAGAATGCTCATACCGCACTCGAAGCCGGCGGTGACTTCCTTAGCCTGGTCCTTGAACCGCTGCAGAGAGCCAACCTCGCCCTCGTGGATAACCACGTTGTCGCGCAGCACGCGCACCTGGGCATCCCGGGTAACCTTGCCGTCTTTGACCATACAGCCTGCGATGGTACCCACGGAGGAGACCTTGTAGGTCATACGCACCTCGGCGTGGCCGATAACAACCTCCTCAAACTTGGGCGCAAGCATACCCTTCATAGCGGATTCGATTTCATCGATGGCATCGTAAATCACCCGGTAGAACCGCATATCCACGGCAGTTCTCTGGGCAGATGCCTGGGCGCCTGCGTCGGGACGGACGTTGAAGCCTACGATGATTGCGCCTGCGGTGGAGGCCAGCAGAATGTCGGACTCGTTGATAGCGCCCACACCGGTGTGAATTACGCGCACGCGGACTTCCTCGTTGGAAATCTTCTCCAGAGATGCCTTCACAGCCTCCGCAGAGCCCTGTACGTCCGCCTTGACGATCAGGGGCAGCTCCTTCATTTCGCCTTCCTGCATCTTGGCAAACAGGTTATCTAAGGTAACCTTCTGCATCGCATTGGCAGCTGCATCCTTGGCAGCCTGCTTGCGCTGCTCCACCAGCTCGCGGGCCATACGCTCATCGGTAACGGCATTGAACTCGTCGCCGGGGGCGGGAACTTCCGCAAGGCCGGTAATCTCCACGGGAATGGAAGGACCGGCGTTCTTTACGGTACGGCCCTTGTCGTTGGTCATTACGCGGACACGGCCAACGGCAGTGCCGGCGATGATGATATCGCCCTGATTCAGGGTGCCGTTTTGTACCAGCAAGGTTGCAATGGGACCGCGGGTCTTATCCAGGCGGGCTTCGATAACGGTGCCCTTTGCCCGGCGGTTGGGGTTGGCCTTCAGCTCCAGCACTTCTGCGGTGAGCAGGACCATTTCCAGCAGGTTATCCAGACCCA
>JAZTWB010000080.1:0-14412 GCA_045635645.1 Faecousia sp.
GGATAGGCACGTCTTTATAAACCTGCCGAATCAAATTGCAATACACCACTGTGGCGTAGTCCGGACGCTTGCCCATCACCCCACCGGGGGTAAAGGCGTCGGTTTTCCGCCGGTGCTTGGTGACGGAGTAGTGGTTGACCATCGAGTCCATATTGCCGCCGGACACCAAAAAGCCCAGACGGGGTCTGCCCAGCGCATCAATGGACTTGGGATTCTTCCAGTCCGGCTGGGAGATGATGCCCACGGAATAGCCGGCGTTTTCCAGAACACGGCTGATAATGGCGTGACCGAAAGAGGGGTGGTCCACGTAGGCGTCAGCAATCACGTACACAAAGTCGCACTGCGCCCAGCCTCGGGCCTGCATATCCTGTTTGGAAATCGGCAGAAAGTCCATAGTAACCTCCCAAGCTGTTTTCTACAGTATAACATCTTTTGCCCAAAAAGAAAAGGCACAAAATTCTGCCGGCTTATCCGGCACCGCATATTGCTATTTGTGTGCGGCGGTGCTATAATAGTATGGATTATGTCGAAGTAAGGAGATGCGGATATGACACTGTATATTGACCCCGGTACGGGAAGTATGCTGTTTACAATATTAATCGGTATTTTAGGCGCGGCGTTCTACTCTGTGCGAATGCTGTTTATTAAGCTGCGCTTCCGTCTCAACGGCGGCAAGACCCTCCAGAGTGAGCAGAAGATTCCCATTGCAATCTTTTCTGACGATAAGCGCTACTGGACGGTTTTCGAGCCTATCTGCCGGGAGCTGGACAAGCGGGGGCAGGATGTGGTGTATATGACCGCCTCGGAAGACGACCCCGCCCTGAACAATACATACCCCCACATCAAGGCGGAGTTCATCGGCAAGGACAACAAGGCCTTTGCCAAGCTGAACTTTCTGAATGCCACGGTTTTGCTCTCCACCACACCGGGTCTGGACGTGTACCAGTGGAAGCGGGCAAAGGACGTGGATTACTATGTCCATATTCCCCACGCCTCCAGTGACATTACCCTTTACAGAATGTTCGGCATCGACTATTACGATGCGCTGTTGCTGTCTGCCGACTATCAGATAGAGCAGATACGCAAGTTAGAGAAGCTGCGCAACCTGCCGGAAAAGGAGCTTCTGAAAGTGGGCATACCTTATATGGACCAGATGGCGGCAAGACTGGCGCGCAGCGGCGCAGCGCCGGAGCATCCCCGTACGGTTTTGCTTGCTCCCTCCTGGGGCAGCAGCGCCATCTTCAGTGTCTACGGCGGTAAGATTATCGATGTGCTGCTGAAAACCGGCTACCACGTGATTGTCCGTCCTCACCCCCAGTCCTTCACCTCGGAAAAGGAGCTGATGGACAAGCTGATGGCGGAATATCCTGACTCCGAACAGCTGGAATGGAACCGGGACGCGAACAACTTCGAGGTGCTCCGCCGCTCGGATATTCTGATTTCCGACTTCTCCGGCGTCATTTTCGATTTTGCTCTGGTTTACGACAAGCCGGTTATCTATACAGCGCCCCAATTTGACACAAGCGTGTACGATGCCTGGTGGCTGGACGACCCCCTGTGGACCACCGGCGCGCTGCCCAGAATCGGACAGCAGCTGACCGGGGAAAATATGGAAAACCTGAAGGAACTGATTGATTCCTGCCTGACCGATGCCCGGTTTGCCCAAGGCAGAGCCGATGTGAAGGCAGAGACCTGGGCATACCCGGACGAGGGCGCAGCGCGCGCCGCAGAGTACCTGCTGAATAAGTATCAGGAACTGACATCTACAAAAGAGGATAAAGCGATATGTCATTGATAGCAATTTTGGAAACCCTGTTCATCGGACCGCTGAAGCTGATTTTTGAAATTATTTTCAGCGTTGCCAACCGATTCGTGCGACACCCCGGTCTGTCGATTGTTTTTCTGAGTCTGGTTATGAACATTCTGGTACTGCCGCTGTATAGGCGGGCGGACGCGATGCAGGAGGAGAACAGACGCATTGAGGAAAAGCTCCGTGACGGTGTTGCCCACATCAAAAAGACCTTCTCCGGCGACGAGCGGATGATGATGCTGCAGGCATACTACCGCCAGAACAACTATAAGCCTACCGATGCGCTGAACGGCTCGGTGTCCCTGCTTTTGGAGGTGCCGTTCTTTATGGCGGCTTACCAGTTCCTGTCCAAGCTGGAGCTGTTAAACGGCGTGTCTTTAGGACCCATTGCGGACTTGGGCGCACCGGACGGTATGCTGGTCATCGGCGGCGTGGCAATCAATGTACTGCCGGTACTGATGACCCTGGTGAACGTCATCTCCAGCGCCCTGTATCTAAAGGGCTTCCCGCTGAAGACCAAGATTCAGCTTTACGGTATGGCAGGCTTTTTCCTGGTGTTCCTGTACACCTCTCCGGCGGGTCTGGTGTTCTACTGGACGCTGAATAACGTGTTTTCTCTGGTGAAAACCATCTTCTATAAACTGAAGAATCCCCAGAAGGTTTTGCGGATTTTGATGGCTGTGTGCGGCGTGGCGCTGCTCGCCTTTGCCGGCTTCCTTTACAACGACCCCTCAATGATAAAGCGGCTTGTTTTGTTTGCCATTGGCGGTGTGCTTCTGCTGCCGTTGATTTGGAATGTGCTCAAAGCCCTGCTGCCCGCAACCCAAAAGGCAAAGGCAGAGCCCAAGCCCAACAAAAAGCTGTTTGTGACAGGCACCCTGTTTATGACGGTGCTGATTGGCTTGGTGATCCCCTCCACCTATATTGCGGCTTCTCCCCAGGAGTTTGTGGATATGACATATTTCTACAATCCCCTGTGGTATATTGTCAGTGCGGCCGCTCTGGCAGCCGGTACATTCCTGGTGTGGCTGCGGGTGTTCTACTGGCTGGCAAGCCCCAAGGGCAAGGTGGTTTTTGACCGGCTTGTGTGGGTTTTGTGCGGCGTGATGCTGGTCAACTATATGTTCTTCGGCACGGACTTAGGTATCATCTCCTCCGCTTTACAGTACGAGGAGGGTATGTCCTTCCAAGTGATAGAGCTGCTCGTTAACGTTTTCGTGGTAGCTGCGCTGTCGGCGGTGCTGTACCTGTGCGCCGTTAAGTGGAAGCAGGCGGTGGCTGCCGTGCTGGTGGTTGCCATTGTGGCGCTGGGCGGAATGTCGACAGTGAATATGGTAAGAATCAACCGTTCTGTGGAAACGGCAAAGACCCAGCTGTCTGCCGATCCGGAGCAACCCCAGCTGACCCTCAGCAAAGACGGACAGAACGTGGTGGTTTTGCTGATAGACAGAGCGATGGGCGCATACGTACCTTATATGTTCAAGGAAAAGCCTGAACTGCAGGAAAAATTCTCCGGCTTTACCTATTACAGCAACACCATGTCCTACGGCGCCTGCACCAATTTTGCCGCGCCACCTGTCTATGGCGGCTATGAGTATACGCCGGAGGCGATGAACCTGCGGGATACGGAATCTCTGAAGGACAAGAATAACGAAGCCATCAAGATGCTTCCTGTGCTGTTCTCCCAAAACGGCTTTGATGTGACCGTCTGCGATCCTCCCTACGGCAATTACCAGTGGAATTCGGATTTGAGCATCTATGACGAGTATCCGGGAATTGATGCCTACGCTACCAAGGGTAAATTCACATCTGTGGAGCAGAAGCAGTATGCTGTGGAAAGCAACATGAGAAACTTCTTCTGCTTCGGCATTATGAAGACGATGCCGCTGTTTGTTCAGACGGCGATTTATGACAGCGGACGCTACAATGCGGTTGCGACCTTGTCTGAGTTGACGGCGAACGGTCAGACGCGTACAGGCGTATCCACAGCAACGGGTGTGGACGGAACGTTCCTTTCGTCCTATAATGTGCTGAACAACCTGTCTGATATCACCGATATTACCGCGTCTGAGAAGGATACATTCCTGTTCTTCTATAACGATATGACCCATATGCCTGCCCTTTTGGAGGCGGGTACGTATATGCCTGCGCTGAACGTGGACAACACAGCGTATGATGCGGCCAATACAGACCGATTTACTGTAGACGGTAGCACCTTGAAGGTGGAGAGCGACTACCAAATGGCCCACTACCACACCAATATAGCGGCGATGCTTCAGCTGGGCAACTGGTTTGACTATCTGAAGGAAAACGGTGTTTACGACAACACCAAAATCATCATCGTCTCCGACCACGGCTTCCCCCTGTGGCAGAAGGAGGAGCTGACTTGGCAGGCCGATGACACCTCGGTGTGGGATATGGGCTCGTACTTCCCGCTGCTGATGGTGAAAGACTTCGGCAGCAAGGAATTTACCACCTCTGATGAATTTATGACCAATGCGGATGTACCTGTGCTGGCGCTGAAGGACGTGGTGGAAAATCCCGTCAATCCCTTTACGGGCAAGCCCATCACCAACACGGAAAAGACCGACCGGGAGCAGTACATCATTACCTCCTATGAGCATGATGTTGCGGTCAATAACGGCAATCAGTTCTTTGCCTCCGCCTGGATTGGCGTAAAGGGAACAATGTTAAATCAGGACAACTGGACGTATTTGAAGGATGCAACGTTATTGCCCAGCCGCGCCGGGCAATAACGGTTGCAAGACGCTGTATGAAATGCCTTTGGAGTGGTTATAACACATACAGAGGCAGAGCAGAGGTAAAACTTTGCGAAGCGCTTGACAACAAAATAGATTGCTGATACAATCCGTCCGAAAAGAAGAAAAATGTTACGAAAAAACGAAAGCGGAGGGGTTTTATGGGCTTTTGGGAACTGTTTTTATTGGCAGTAGGTCTGAGTATGGATGCTTTTGCGGTGTCTGTATGTAAGGGACTGTCTGTAAAGAAGGCGGGACTAAAGGAGGGCGTTCTTTGCGGCGGCTGGTTTGGCGGTTTTCAGGCGCTGATGCCCCTGGCGGGATTCTTTTTGGGCACGCTGTTTGCCCGCGCCATTGAGGCCTTTGACCACTGGGTCGCCTTCGGTCTGCTGGCAATTATCGGCATCAATATGCTCAAAGAGGCCTTCTCCCACGATTGTGACTGCGAAAACAATAACGGCGATTTCTCCGCAAAGACGATGTTTGTAATGGCGGTTGCCACCAGCATTGACGCTTTGGCAGTGGGCATTTCCCTTGCGATGGCAGGAGACGTGAACATCGCCCTGGCGGTGGCGCTTATTGGCGTGACCACGTTTTTGCTGTGCAACCTGGGCGTAAAAATCGGCAGTCTCTTCGGAAGTCGCTTTGAAAAGAAAGCGCAGATTGCCGGCGGGGTGATTTTGCTGGTGCTGGGTGTAAAAATCCTTCTGGAGCATTTGGGAGTCCTGTAATGAAGCGAACGGACAGAAAAATGCGTCTTTGTGCCACACTGCTGGTGGCGAACATCCTGTTTATCTGGGGCAATTCTATGCTGCCGGGGGCGGTATCCGGCGCAATCAGCGGCTGGGTACGGAATGTGATTGCTTTCTTGCTTCCCGGTGGCAATGTGGGCTCCGGAACGGGACACGGTCTGCTGCGAAAGGCGGCCCATTTCACGGAGTTTGCCTGCCTGGGTATGCTTCTTGCGTGGCTGTTTTCTATGCTGGACAAATCCCTGGCATTGGCGCTGCTGTGCGCCGCCACCGTTGCGGGTATTGATGAAACCATTCAGTACTTTGTGCCTGATCGGAGCTCTGGCGTTATGGATGTTCTCCTGGACAGCGCCGGTGCGCTGGCAGGTATTGCCCTTGTGTTGTTGCGCTGTGCCTTCTTGAAAAAAAGGATAAAACCAGTATTGGAGGACACAACAACGTGAAAAAGACCATTGCCGCATTGTTGGCATTGACAATGCTTTTGCCTTTGGCGGCCTGCCGCAGAAAGACGGACACAACCCCCACCGGCAACGGCGGGGAGAACAAAGAAGCCCTCTCCGGAACAATGCAGGAGAATGTAGATAAGCTGATACAGGCAGTGCCTGTCCAGTTTATGGGCGGCTTTATGTCGGTGGACTTGCAGGATACCTCCGAGGAGGGCCTGTGGGCGCTGAAAAGCTACACCGGGTTGGATTCGACCAAGGACCTTACAGACGTAGCGGTTTATGAGCCTATGACCGGCTCCCAGGCCTTTTCTCTGGTGATGGTGCGCCTGGGTGACGGGGTGGGCGCAAAGACCGTAGCCCGTCAGATGAAGGAGAATATCGACCCCCGCAAGTGGATTTGCGCAGGTGCGGATCAGGTGATGGCTGCCGGCTATGGCGACGTGGTGATGTTTGTTATGCTGGACAGCGCATTGGGTCTGACCGCCCAGTCCTATGTGGATGCATTTGCAGCACTTTGCGGCGGCAAGACGGATTTTACCATTTAACGAAAGGGCAGCACCAATGCTGCCCTTGTTTTTTACAGGAGATAGTCTATGGTGTTTTCAGGCATTCCGTTTTTATATTATTTTCTTCCGGCAGTGGCGGTGTGCTATTTCTTGGCGCCGAAAAGCTGGCGCAATGCCGTGCTGTTGGTGTTGAGTCTGGTGTTTTACGCCTGGGGAGAGCCGAAATACGCAGCGTTAATGCTGTTTACCATTGCTGTGTTCTACGGCTGCGGTCTGGCAATCGATAAGGCAAAAAGCCAACCTTGGAAACGCTTCTGGCTGACGGTTTCCGTGGCGGTAGGCGTGGGACTGCTGGCGGTGTTTAAGTATGCCGACTTCTTCCTGAATACCCTGCGCCTGCCGCTGCTGCGATTGGCGCTGCCTGTGGGTATCAGCTTTTACACCTTCCAGAGCATCAGCTATACCGTGGATGTGTACCGGGGCGAGGTGCCCGTACAGAAAAACATCATTCATTTCGGCGCCTATGTAACCTTGTTTCCTCAGCTGATTGCCGGCCCCATTGTCCGCTATGCTGACATATCCCGGGAGCTTGACAGCCGCGTCCATAGCTGGCAGAATGTGCAGCTGGGTTTGCGGCGGTTTCTGGTGGGGTTGGGAAAAAAGGTTTTGCTTGCCGACCGGCTTGCCCTGCTGACAGCGCTTTTTCGCCAGTCGGAATCGCCGTCTGTGCTGTTTTATTGGATGTATGCCGCCGCCTTTATGCTGCATATTTATTTCGATTTTTCCGGCTACTCCGATATGGCAATCGGCCTTGGCAGAATGTTCGGGTTCCATTTCCGCGAAAATTTCAACTACCCCTATATCTCCAAAAGCATTACGGAGTTCTGGCGCCGGTGGCATATGAGCCTTGGCGGCTGGTTCCGGGACTATGTGTATATCCCTATGGGCGGCAACCGGGTCAGAAAATCCCGCTGGATTTTGAATATCTTCACAGTGTGGCTGCTTACCGGCCTGTGGCACGGTGCGGCCTGGAACTTTGTGCTGTGGGGACTGGTGTTTGCCGTACTGCTGCTGACAGAGAAAGCAACGGGCATTGCAGAAAAGCTGCCTGCCCTTTTTAGACATATGTATGTACTGCTGTTTGTCTGCCTTAGCTTTGTGCTGTTTAATGCCGAAAGCCTGTCCCAGGCAGGCAGGGATTTTTCGGGAATGTTCGGCTTTGGCAGACTGCCGCTGTGGACGGGGGAGACCTTATATCAGCTGCGCAGCTTTGCTGTGGTGTTTGCCGTGGCAATTTTTGGCGCAACACCGCTGCCAAAGCGGTGGGCAGAGCGTGTTTTGCCCACACCTGTGGGCGCGGTTTTAGAGCCTGTGCTGTCGGCGCTGCTGCTGGTGCTGTGTACCGCCTATCTGGTGGACGGCTCCTTTAGTCCCTTCCTCTATTTTCGTTTTTAAGGTGATGGGTATGAACAAGAAGATTCGCGCCGTTTTGTATGGCGCGCTGGTGGCTTTATGGGCAGCGCTGACGCTGGGCGCGTGGCTTGCGCCAAACAAGCCCTTTTCCAAATCAGAGCGACGCCCTTTAAAGCAGTTTCCCGTGCTTTCCGCGGACACATTGCTTAGCGGCAGCTTTATGGAAAATTTTGCAGACTATACGCTGGACCAGTTCCCCCTGCGGGATTCCCTGCGTGGGGTTAAGTCCTGGTTTTCCTACAATGTGCTGCAGCGGAAGGACAACAACGGAATCTATATAGCAGACGGCTACGCCGCGCAATTGGAGTATCCGCTGAACAACGTTTCTGTCAACAATGCGATAAAGAAATTCAGCGGCATTTATGAAGCCTATCTCCGGGATAGCGGCAGCAAAATCTACACGGCGGTGATTCCCGACAAGGGCTATTATCTTGCCCGGGAGAACGGCTATCCGGTGATGGACTATGAAGCGCTCTTTGCAAAAGTGGCAGAGGGTATGCCTTGGGCGCAGGCGGTGGATATTACCAAAACGCTGGATGTTTCCCATTACTACCGCACGGACACCCACTGGCGGCAGGAAACGCTGCTGCCGGTGGCCCAGACCCTTTGCGTTGCAATGGACGTGCCCGCCCCGCAGGAATCGGAATTTACCTCCACGGTAGCAAACAGCGAATTTTTAGGCGTATACTATGGGCAGGCGGCGCTGCCGATGGCGGGGGAGGCGCTGTATCTTATGGACAGCGACCTGCTATCCCAATGCCGGGTCTATAACCACGAAACCGGGCAGTACCAAAGTATATACGATTTGGAAAAGCTCTCCGGCGATGACCCCTATGAGGTCTACCTTTCCGGCGCACAGGCGCTGCTGACAATTGAAAACCCCAATGCCACCACAGACAGGGAGCTGATTATCTTCCGGGATTCCTTTGCCAGTTCGCTGGCGCCGCTGCTGGTGGGCAGCTACCGGACGGTGACACTGGTGGATATTCGCTATGTGAGTTCGGCTTTGCTGGGGCAGCATCTGGATTTCTACGGACAGGACGTGCTGTTTGCCTACAGCACACTGATTCTCAATAACAGCGCAAGTCTGAAATAACCGAAACATTGTTTCGGTTATTTCCACTTGAAAAAAACAGGGAATGTGGTATGATATTGACATATCGAATGTTAAGAACACGAACAGGAGCGGTTTTATGGATACATACGAAAATGAATACACCTCCCCGAAGTCTCCCTATGCAGACTCACCCTATGAGTGCGCATTTGCTCCCGAGGAGCAACCTGTACAGATGCCCAAAGCATCCAAGCCCAGGAAGCGCAGATGGATTGCTGTTCTGGTGCTGGTAGCTTGCTGCCTTGGTACGGCGCTGGGCGTGTCCCATATCTGGCAGAGCCGTATGGATGCAATGGAAACGGCGATGAATGAAAAATTTGCTGCGCTGCAGCAGTTATATGCCGAATCCCAAAAGGGAAGCGTCATTATCCCATTGCCAGAAACCGGCCCTATGACCCCCGGTCAGGTATATGCCAAGAACGTGGACGCGGTGGTAGCGGTGATTTCCCGCTACGAAAGCAATGGCGGCTATGTGGAGGGCACAGGCTCCGGCTTTGTGATTTCTGCTGACGGCTACGTGGTCACCAACTACCACGTGATTGAGAAGGCATCTGCCGTGGAGGTGGTTACCCACGGCGGTGAGACGCTGCAGGCGAAGGTTATCGGCTCTGAGTCCACCAACGATGTGGCGCTTTTGAAGGTTGAGGGCGAGAATATGTCCTGTGTGACCCTTGGCAGCAGCGACGCGCTGGCGGTGGGCGACCAGGTGGCGGCCATCGGCAATCCCTTGGGAGAACTGATTTCCACAATGACCGTTGGCTACATCAGCGCCAAGGACCGCATTGTTGACACCGACGGCACAGTCATCAATATGCTCCAGACCGATGCGGCAATCAACTCCGGCAACTCCGGCGGCCCGCTGTTCAATATGAATGGCGAGGTGGTGGGCATTATCACCGCTAAGTATTCCGGAAACAGCAACTCCGGAGCGTCTATTGAGGGCATCGGCTTTGCAATTCCTATGGACGATGTGGAGGGCATTATTTCTGATCTGCGTCAGTACGGCTACGTGACCGGCGCGTACTTAGGCGTGTACGTGAAGGACGTGGACAGCTCTGCCCAGTCCTACGGTCTGCCCGCCGGTGCTTACGTGGAGGAAACGGTGTCCGGCTATGCTGCCCAGAAGGCGGGCATCCGCGCCGGTGATATTATTGTGAACATCGGCGGCTACGATGTGGATTCCGTAACAACCCTGACCCGTGTGCTGCGCCGATTCAAGGCAGGTCAGACGGTCTCTGTGACGGTTTACCGGGGCGGACGGCAGGAATACCTGTCCGCAACGCTGGACGAAAAGCCTGTGACAACAGAGCCGGAGCCTACACCCAACACCCCTGCTGTACCAAACGAAAACGACAACAGGGACTGGTGGTTTGATTTCTTTGCCCCGTTCTTCGGCGGCTGATGGAGATGTTGTAATGAAAAATAAAAAGACTTCCGTCAAGGCAAGACGGACAATTCTGATTGTGCTGAGCGTTGTTCTGACCTTGGTGATTGTGGCAGTGGTTGCCGGTACAGCATATATGGAAAAGCTGCTGAATCTCATTCAAAGAGAGCCGGACAACAGCATCATATCCTCAGAGGAGTACCAGGAATTTATAGAGCAGCAGCCGGAGGAAGATTACACCGGCGAAACGGGTGACCCCAACGATGTGCAGTGGGAGACCAACGAAACACCGGTGGAAGCGCAGGCGCACATCATCAACGTTATGCTGGTGGGACAGGACCGTCGTCCGGGTCAGGGCCGGCAGCGCTCCGACTCTATGATTCTGTGTACACTGAATACGGCGACGAAGGAGCTGACGATGACCTCCTTTATGCGGGATATGTATGTGCCGATTCCCGGCTTTAAGGACAATAAAATGAATGCGTCCTACGCCTTCGGCGGCATGAAACTGCTGGATAAGGTGATGGAAGAAAGCTTCAGTATCCACGTGGACGGATACATCGAGGTGGACTTCAGTGGCTTTAAGGACGTTATCGATTTGATTGGCGGCGTGGAAATCAAGCTGACAGAGGCAGAGGCAAACTTTTTAATTGGAAGAGGCTTTAGTGCAACTGCCGGTGTGTCCCATCTGAACGGAAGTGCGGCACTGGCCTATGCCAGAAACCGCTCTATCGGTCACTCCGATTTTACCCGCACACAGCGGCAGAGAAATGTGATGAGCGCTGTTTTTGAAAAATGCAAGAATATGAATTTGTCTCAGCTGACGGATCTGTTGGAGAAGGCGCTGCCTATGATCACTACGGATATGACCAACCGGCAGATGATGAGCTATCTTGCGAAGGTGGTGCCTATGCTTCCGGGTCTGAAGCTTAGCAGCCAGAGAATCCCTGCAGACGGCACCTATAAGAGCGTCTACTACTCCCACGCCGGCTCTACGCTGGTGCCGGATTTGGAGGCAAACCGCCAGCTGCTGGAAAAGGCAATGGCAAAACCCGAATAAACCGAAAAAAGACGTACCAACCGGTACGTCTTTTTTGATTATAACACTTGCTGAGATAGCATTTGACACAGGTCTGCACAGATTTCCGGGTCGAGCGCTTCCTGCTGCAGAGCATCTTTCATAGCAGCTGCCTCAAACCGGCAACCGATCAGCGCCCGCTGGACTTTTTCCGACAACGACCAGTCCATAGCGTCGGAATAGAGCCGCGCGCCGGTAACCGCACCGTCCTTTACCTCCAGCTCCAGCCGGACATGTCCCCAGGGGAAATGTTCCTCACATTGGGAGGTGCAGGGCAGCGGCGTGCCGTAGAGGTAGTCCCAGCTGCCGTATTCTGCCCGCAGGCGCTCAATTTCCTGCAAATCCGCCTGCTCCAAAACCAGCGGTTGTGCCTGCGCGCCGTAGACAGCAGCAAAGGCATCTGTCATATACCGCTTCATTGTATCGATGGTCAGCGCAGGGGAGAGCTCTTTGAGATTTACTACCCGGGAGCGGACGGAAGCCACACCCTTTGCCTCCAGCTTTGCCTTGGGAGGGCTTAAATACCTGCCCAGCTTGTCTCTGTCTACGTCAATCATCAGCGTGCCGTGGTGATAGGCGTGGGTGCGGTTTTGATAGAAGGCGTTGCCGGAGAATTTTCTTCCGTCGGCCAGAAGGTCGTTGCGGCCGGATTTTACCGCCTCCACGCCCGCCAGAGCGCAGGCCTTCTGAATCACAGACAGCTGCCTGTCCAAATCGTAGTCCTCACGGCACATCAAAAAGGTGAAATTCAAGTTCCCCAGATCGTGAAACACCGCGCCGCCGCCGGAAAGTCTGCGGGCAAGTCTGCCGCCCTCTTCCTCTAAAAGGGAGGTGCGACACTCCAGCCAGGGATTCTGGTTGCGGCCAATCACCACGGTGTTCTGATTCTGCCACAAATACAGCGTGCAGACCCCCGGCGGGGTCATATCCATCAAAAGCTTTTCCGTGGCCAGATTGTTATATGGGTCAAAGGATTGACTCTCAAAAATTCTAAGCTCTGTTATCATAATGTTGCCTTTCTCAATCGGATTTGGGATTATTATAAAATAGGTAAGACAATTCGTCAATGTTATTTTTGTGAATTTCTCTTGACAAATTTTGTGTATTGGTGTTATAATTGTTATAATAAAATCAACTTATAACATTCGAGGTGCCACAATGAATCACATACGGCAGGAAAAAATGCAGGACTACATTGAAAAAAACAATGTGGTTACAATAAAGCAGCTGCAGGCGCTGTTTCCCAATGTGTCGCTGATGACCATACATCGGGATTTGGATATGCTGACAGAGGCAGGCGCGGTGGTCAAATTCCGGGGCGGCGCAAAATCCGTGCGCCACAGCGGCGACCCGGAATTTAACGTGCGGATAGGGGAGAACAACCCCGGAAAGCTGGCTATCGCCCAGAAGGCGATGGAGCTGATTCAGCCTCATAGCTCTGTGTTTCTGGACGTCGGTACCACCAATTTGATTCTGGCGAGGAGCTTGCCGGACATCAATCTGAATATTATCACCACCGGCCCCAGCATCGCCTTGGAATTGTGCAGACTTCACAATCCCGTGGTAACACTGTGCTGCGGCACGATGAACCGGAAAAATCTGGCGCTTTCTGGCCAGAACACCCTGGAAATGCTGGATAAAATCAATATCGATATTGCCTTTATCGGCGTGTCCGGCTGCAGTGTGGACGCAGGCTTTACCTGCGGCACGGAGGGAGATATGCTGGTGAAGCGAACGGTGATTAAAAAGGCCCGCACCAGTGTGGTAATGTGCAGCCACGATAAGCTCAAGTGCCTGATGCCCTACACCTTTGCCCAGCTGTCCGATGTGGACTATCTGATTTTCGATAAGCCTATGCCGGAGCAATTCTGCGCTGCCGCAGCGCGGGCAGGTTTAAAAATGCTGTAAACGGCAACGCCGAGTCTTTTGGGACTCGGCGTTTTTGATTTTGTGGTAAATTCCTATTGACGAACAGTGCTATCAGGTGTTATAATTAACAAGCTATAACAATGGGGGCGTTTCGGGGTGTTTCCCGACGACTCTCAAGAATAAAGGAGGCTATCCCTTTGGCAAATGCAGTCATTATGCCCAAAGCGGGCATCACCGTGGAAAGCTGTATCATCGGCGAGTGGGTCAAGAAGGTTGGCGACCCTGTAAATGTGGGCGACGTCCTGTTTACTTACGAGACCGATAAGGCAAGCTTTGAATGCGAATCCACCGCAGCAGGCACCTTGCTGGACATCTTCTTTGAAGCCGGCGACGAGGTTCCCTGCCTTGTAAACGTCTGTGCCGTGGGCAACCCCGGCGAAGACACCTCCGCTCTGCGTGGCGGCTCTGCAGCCGATGCGCCTGCGGAAGCACCTGCCGCTGCCCCTGCAGCCGCAGCACCCGCAGCTGCCGCCTGCGCCACCAAGGCCCGGGGCGTTCTGATGCCCAAGGCCGGCATCACCGTGGAAAGCTGCATCATCGGCGAGTGGCTGAAGAATGTGGGCGACCAGATTAAGGTCGGCGATATTCTGTTTACTTACGAGACCGATAAGGCAAGCTTTGAGTGCGAGTCCACCGAAGAGGGCGAGCTGCTGGCTATCTTCTACGAAGCCGGCGACGAAGTCCCCTGCCTTGAAAATGTTTGCGCCGTGGGTCCTCACGGCGAGCCTACCGATTGCCTGAAAGGCATCGGCGGCACCCCTGCCGCAGCCGAAGCACCTGCTGAGACTGCTGCCCCCGCTGCTGCTGCGCCTGCTGCCGGCGGCGCCCAGACGGTTATCATGCCCAAGGCTGGCATTACTGTGGAAAGCTGCATCATTGGCGAGTGGCTGAAAAAGGTGGGCGATTCCGTTAAGGAAGGCGACATTCTGTTTACTTATGAGACTGATAAGGCATCCTTTGAGTGCGAGTCCACCGCAACCGGTACCATCTTGGAGATCCTTCATGAAGCCGGCGATGAAGTGCCCTGCCTGGATGCTGTTTGCACCACGTCTGTGCTGTTGGTCCCCATGGAGAGCCTACCGATTGCTTGAAGCCTGGCGCTGAGCCGGTTGCTGTGGTCGAGGAGGTCGCAGCCGCCGCACCTGTTGCTGCTTCTGAGAC
>JAZTWB010000081.1:0-1669 GCA_045635645.1 Faecousia sp.
ATGCGTTTTTGCATATTATTTTGTATTTTCTTGCATTATAGGACTGTTGTGAGCCAATAAATGAAACCATAAACCACAGAAGCAGCCACTCCATACACAATAACAGGCCCAGCAATAATAAACATTTTGGAACCAACCCCGTTGATCCAGTTCTCAGTTTTGAATTCCACGGCAGGCGCGGCAATGGCATTGGCAAAGCCGGTGATTGGCACCAGTGTGCCTGCGCCGGCGTGCTTGGCAATATCATCATAAAGACTCAGGCCCGTCAGCAGCGCCGACAGGGCAATGAGTGTGGCGCAGGTGGCCGTGCCTGCGCCGGTCTTATCCAGTCCCAACGCCAGATAACCGTTCATACACAGCTGTCCGATACAGCAGATGAGTCCACCCACCAAAAAGGCTTTCACGCAGTCCTTGCCCAAAGGGGAGCGAGGTGACATATCGCTGATTAATTTTCCGTATTCCTTTTCTGTCATAGAAAATCCCTCCTGCCCTATTTTTCCTCAGGCAGGAGGGATTATACCATTTTATTTTTCTGGGAACAGCGCGTCTATCGCTGCGCAGGCTGCGCTCTGCTCCGCCCGTTTTTTGCTGGAGCCGTCGCCGCTGCCAACTACCGTTCCGTTGAGCAGCACTTCCACAGTAAAGACCTTGCTGTGGTCCGGTCCGCTCTCCCCTGCCAGGCGGTAGGTCAGCACCTGGTCCTTCTTTTGCTGCACCAGCTCCTGCAGGGAGGTCTTATAGTCGGTATTTTTCATAGCGCTTGCGGGGGTATTGCACAACACAAAATTACGGACAAACGTTTCTGCAACAGCCATTCCGCCGTCTAAGAAGCAGGCTGCCAGCACCGCCTCCACGGCATCTGCCAGAATGGAGGAGCGGCTTCTGCCGCCGCTGAGCTCCTCGCCGTTGCCCAGCAGCAGGTGGCTGCCTAAGTTCAGCTGACCGGCGATTTTCGCAAGGCTGGTCTCACAGACCATATCCGCCCGCATACGGGTCAAATCCCCCTCAGGGCGGTCCGGAAATGTCTTGTAAAGATACTCCGCCACCAGCATACCCAGAATGGAATCTCCCAGAAACTCCAGCCGCTCGTTGCTCTTGAGGCTGTCGTGCCAATGCTCGTTGGCATAAGAAGAGTGGGTCAGGGCATTTTGCAGCAGGGTGATATTTTTGAAGCGGTAGCCGATGGCGGCTTCCAAATCCTTAATCATTTTGAAGCTCCTTTTCCGTCAGTTCCAGCAGACTCTGCTCCAATTCTGCAGAAAAGTCCAGCCGCGCCGCATCCATCGCCTGCCGGACCGCGTTGCGGAACGCCAGCGCATCGGACGAGCCGTGGGCCTTGATGACCGGCTTGCGGATACCCAAAAACTGGGTGCCGCCAATGGTGCGGTAATCCAGCATGGACATCACCTCATCCACACCCTTCTTGCAGAACAGATATCCAACACGCGACAGGAGATTCCGCTTGAAGATTTTATGCTTCATCAGACTGCCCATAAACATGGCAGTACCCTCAATGGACTTAAGCAGCACATTGCCGGAGAATCCGTCGCATACCACCACATCCACCATGCCCAGAGGCACATCTCTCGCTTCCGCATTTCCTACGAAGTGAATGAGTCCCTGCTCGCTTGCCTGCTGCAAAAGGCGGTATGCCTCCTTCTGCAGGGGT
>JAZTWB010000082.1:0-10518 GCA_045635645.1 Faecousia sp.
GCCAACCGCATGGCACGGCATTTGATCCCCAAGGCGGTAACAGTAGCCGACATCATTGGATGCTGCGGTGGTGAATTGCCCATAGAGCCGGAGATTCCCGAAGCAACCGTCCTGCCCGAACCCAAAGAAACGGCGGTCAACTTCAAACCCAAGCCGCTGCCATTATGGAGAAAACTCCTTGCCGGAGTGTCCCTGGTGATTGCCATGTTGGTGTTCTTCTATGCCACCAGCATCACAGACCTTTCTGCACTGATCGACCAAAGTGGCATCAGTGCCAGCGGCGAGCTGCAGCTTATGCTCTATATTGTGTTAATTGCGGCATTAGGTGTGTTCATTGCTGCCATTGGTCGCAGAAGTGCACCGTCTGCTATACTGCAGATTCCTGCTAAGCAGCGGAAACTGAGTAAACGCACCCTGGTGGCTGCAGTGCTGATCGTACTGTGTATCCCACTGACCATCTTTACCGGGGTGATGTATCTTGGCAATCAGCATTACAATGTGACCGCTATGCTGGTGCTGATCGAGTGCATGGTACCTTTCTTCCTGGTGTTTGAAAGCCGCAAACCCAAGGCAAGAGAGCTGGTGACCATCGCCGTTCTATGCGCCATTGGTATCGCTGGACGTTCTGCGTTCTTTATGCTGCCCCAGTTCAAACCGGTGCTGGCATTGGTGATTATCTCCGGTGTGGCATTCGGTGGTGAAACCGGCTTCCTGGTGGGTGCGGTAACCATGATGGTATCCAATGTCTTGTTCTCCCAAGGCCCCTGGATGCCTTGGCAGATGTTCAGCATGGGAATTATCGGCTTCCTGGCAGGTGTGTTGTTCCGCAAGGGTCTGCTTCGCCGCAGCCGGGGAAGCCTTGCGACCTTTGGTGCGTTTTCTGCTGTCATCATCTACGGCGGTATTATGAACCCCGCTGCTGCGCTGATGTACAATTCCCAGACACTCAATTGGGAAATGCTGAAAGCTTACTATGTGTCTGGTCTTCCCATGGATCTGATCCACGCAGCCGCAACGGTAATCTTCATTCTCATC
Source organism: Faecousia sp. (assembly GCA_045635645.1). Taxonomy (GTDB): domain Bacteria; phylum Bacillota; class Clostridia; order Oscillospirales; family Oscillospiraceae; genus Faecousia. The sequence continues at coordinate 1,036 of JAZTWB010000082.1, forward strand.
GCCGCCGAACCCATGCTGGAAAAACTCGACCGCATCAAAGTAAAATATGGATTAGTGGAATAATTATATTTGTGTACCTGCTATGGGGCGATATTTTCCCTTAATTTTCCCTTACGGGGATAGTAAACGATGGTTAACGGCGGTTAAAAGTGGTAGGTAAATGTTTGGAATTGGCTTGTGTTTGGTGGCAAACAGTTAACTTTGGTTAAAAAAAGTAAATATCCAGCCAAATTCAAATCCCTCTCACTCCGCCAATAAAAACACCACCCAGTTGGGTGGTGTTTTTATTGGCTTTGAGGGATTTGAAAACCACAAATGCAATATGCCGGTGGCATATTGCTGGAACCAGTGCAAACACTGGTTCCTAGCTTAATTTTCACCAAAGGTGAAAATGCAAACAAATCCCTCTCACTCCGTCAAAATTGACGTGTTATATTTACATATTCGATAGTGCTCTTGCCATCGTCAGTGTCACCTGTGCGCACCGCTCTGCGGCAATTGCCTCAAAGGTGGGATAATCCATTTCAGCGGAGTCATCTGCCTTGTCGGAGATTGCACGTATTATAACGAAGGGAATATCGTTTCTCCACGCGCCGTGGGCAATGGCCGCGCCTTCCATTTCCGTACACAAAGCGCCGGTATTGGCAACAATCCTCTGTTTATGTTCCTTTTGGCAGACAAACTGGTCGCCGCTTGCCACAGTTCCCACATAGGCGTGACCGGCACACACCGTGTCAGCAGAGGAAAACGCCAAATCTACCAACATATTATCCGCAGGAAACGCCCGCACCGGCAGTCCGGGCACCTGACCTACCGTGTAATTGGGGTTAATGACCTGACAGTCAAAGTCGTGATAAATCGCGTCCCGGCTGATAACGAAATCGCCAATATCCAATTTTGCATCCAAGGAGCCGGCAACGCCGGTGTTTACCACGTGGGTGACACCGAAACAGTCGCACAGTGCCTGCACGCACAGCGCCGCATTCACTTTGCCCACACCGCACTGAACAACCACAGCAGGCAATCCCTCCAGAACACCCTCGCAGTAAACAGCGCCGGCAACGGTTTTTTCGGTTTTGGCGGTCATTTTTTCCTTTAAGGTCGCAACTTCCACGTCCATTGCGCCGATAATTCCTAATTTCATACGTCTCTCCTTTACTCCGGATACACCAAGCGCGATTCGTCAGCGTTTGACAAAAGCGCGCTGTACTTTTTGCCCCAATAGTTTGCCATAGGCAGATTCATATCCAGATAATTTCCGCAATCCTTTGCAGAGGCGCCGGGGATTTCCCCCTGATAATTTCCGATAAAGGCAAAGCAGTCCTTCACCAATTCCAGTACATCTTGCGACATATACCTGCCTGCCAAAAGCAGATAGAAGCCGGTGCGGCAGCCCATAGGTCCAAAATACAAAACTCTGTCTTTCCACCGGGGCTCATTGCGCAGATAGGTTGCGCCTAAATGCTCTATGGTGTGCAGCTCACCGGTATTGATAACCGGCTCATCATTGGGACTCGTCAGACGCAAATCGAAGGTGGTGACTGTTTCCTGACCTACACTGTCATATCTGGAAACATAGAGACCCGGCTGCAGGCGGATATGGTCAATGGTAAAGCTGGTAATCTTCTCCATAACGTCTCTCCTAAGTGGTGAATATCTATATGATACTGCAATTGCCGCCATTTGGCAAGGAGAAATGCCCCAAATATGATTTTCCTTGCTTTTTTCTTGATTTACCGATATAATAGTAGCATAATTTCCAGAAAGGTGGCAATTTACGTGGAAGAACAGTTCAATGAATCTACCCGCCCAGTAAATCCACGGCGTAAAAAGCGCTCCAAGGAGCAGATTTTTAAGGAGACCTATCTGCCCGCAATCATTGCCGTTGTGGCACTGATTTTGATTGTAATATTCATTATTGGCTCTATTGTCAGGGCCGTACAGAAAAACCGCTTTGAAAAGGCGGAAAACCTTGCCGAATCCTCCGCACTTGCACTGGAGCAGCAGCTTCTGGAGCAGGAGGCTTCGGAACTCATCGCGCAGGCGGAGAAGCTGATGGCAAACTATGACTACCCCGCCGCCATTGCTGTGCTGAACAGTTTCAGCGGCGACTTGAGCAAGACCCCCCTGGTCAACGATAAAATCATTGAATGTGAGCGGGCGCAGTCCAATATGGTAGCCTGGGATGACCCCAGCAGAATTGTCAACCTCTCTTTCCAGATGCTGATTGCCGACCCTGCAAGAGGCTTTGCCAACGAGGAGTACGGCTACGCTATCAACCGGAATTTCGTCACCACCGGTGAATTCTCTATGATTCTGCAGCAGCTTTACGACAATGGCTATGTGCTGGTGGATTTTGATGACTTTATTTCCGAAGAAAATGGCATTTACAAAGCTAAGACAATGTACTTGCCCAGCGGCAAAAAGCCTGTTATGCTGACACAAACCAATGTCAACTACAACTACTATCTCGTTGACAGCGACGGCGATAAGTACCCGGATGCTGAGGGAGCGGGCTTTGCCAGTAAGCTCCTGTGGGATGGCAGTCAGTTTACCTGTGAAATGGTGGATGCCACCGGCAACACCGTAAACGGCGCTTTTGACTTAGTTCCCATTTTGGAGAATTTTATCAAGCAGCATCCCGACTTCTCCTACCGTGGCGCGAGAGCCACCCTGGCACTGACCGGCTACAACGGTCTGTTTGGTCACCGCACCCATCCCAAGGCCGCAACCTACTTCGGTGAGACAGAATATCAAAGCGCTATTCAGAACGTCACTGTTCTCATCAACGCCCTGCGGAAAACCGGCTACAAGCTGGCCTGCTACACCTACGGCAACGTCTCCTACGGTGACAGCAGCCTTGCCCAGATTCAAAGTGATATGCGTGACTGGGCAAGCGAGGTTGTACCCATTTTGGGCAAGGTTGACATTCTGGCATACGCCCAGATGACAGATATTTCCAAGGAGACCGCCTACTCCGGCGAGAAGTACGAAGAGCTTAAGGAAATGGGCTTCCGCTACTTCCTCGGCTTCTGCGAGGGCAGCCAGACCTGGACAACCGTTACCGACAATTATGTGCGGCAGGGTCGGATTCTTGTGTCCGGCACCAATATGGCCTACCACAGTGACTGGTTTGCAAACCTCTTTGTTCCCTCCGCTGTTCTGGACACCGCCCGCGGCAACATTCCCTACTAATAAATTAACCGCACCGGTCTCCCCCGGTGCGGTTTTCAAAAGGTGATATTATGGACATTAAGCTTGGAAAATACAGACATTTTAAGGGCAAGGAATATGAGGTTGTCGGCATCGCGAAACACTCCGAGGACCTATCGCCTATGGTTGTTTATAAGGCGCTTTACGATAATGGCGGACTGTGGGTACGACCTGCGGCTATGTGGAACGAGATTGTTGATAAGGACGGCTATCACGGTCCGCGATTTGTGTATATAGAAGATGAAAAGGGGTGCTAAGCACCCCTTTTACTGTTTTCCACGCAATTCGATAATTCGGTCTCGCAGCAGTGCGGCATACTCGTACTCCATCATACGGGCAGCCTCCTTCATCTGCTTTTCCAGACGGGCAATCTCCCGCTCCAGCTCTGCCTTGGTCATCTTTACGCCACTGCGACCCTTGCGCTCTGCCGTGGGCGAGGAAATCTCAATCAAATCCCGAATGGATTTGATAACCGTCTTCGGCTGGATTCCGTGCGCCTGATTGTAAGCATCCTGTATCTGCCGGCGGCGCTTGGTTTCGTCTATTGCCACCTGCATAGAGGGGGTAACCCGGTCTGCATACATAATTACCAGACCCTCGGCATTTCTGGCGGCGCGACCAATGGTCTGAATCAAACTGGTCTCAGAGCGGAGGAAACCCTCCTTGTCCGCATCCAGAATAGCAACCAAGCTTACCTCCGGCAAGTCCAGACCTTCACGCAGCAGGTTGATACCCACCAGAACGTCAAACTTCGCCATACGCAGGTCACGGATAATCTCCATTCGCTCCATCGCGCCAATGTCCGCGTGCATATACCGCACACGGATACCAGCCTTTTGCAGGTACACTGTCAAATCCTCCGCCATCTTCTTGGTCAGCGTGGTAACGAGCACCCGCTCCTCACGGGCGGCTCTTTTGTTAATCTCCCCAATCAGGTCATCTATCTGCCCATCAATGGGTCTCACCTCCACTACAGGGTCCAAAAGTCCTGTTGGGCGAATCACCTGCTCCACCGTCTGGGCTGAGCGGGTTTGCTCATATTCCGCCGGTGTAGCAGAGACATAAATCACCTGATTCAGCTTGGAGTCAAATTCACCGAAATTCAGCGGGCGGTTATCATAGGCCGACGGCAGGCGGAAGCCGTAGTTCACCAGTGCGTCCTTGCGGCTTCTATCACCGGCGTACATCGCTCTGCACTGGGGCAATGTGACGTGGCTTTCGTCCACAAACAGCAGAAAATCATCGGGGAAATAATCCAGCAATGTGGTAGGCGGTGTTCCCGGTGCGCGGCCTTGAATTACCCGGGAGTAGTTCTCAATACCTGTGCAGAAACCGATTTCTGTGAGCATCTCCAAATCATAGGCCGTTCTCTGGGAAATTCTCTGGGCCTCCAAGAGCTTATTATTCTCATTAAAGAAGGTTACCTGCTTATCGCATTCCTCACGGATTTCCCGCATTGCCCGTTCCATTTTCTCCCGGGATGCCACGTAATGGCTGGCAGGATAAATGGCCACGTGGTCAACATACCGCTCGGTCATACCGGACACGGCATTGATTTCCGAGATTCTGTCCACCTCGTCACCGAAGAACTCCACCCGAATGGCACGTCCCGACCAGTAGGCAGGATACACCTCCAGCGTATCGCCGCGAACACGGAATTTATTTCTGGAAAAATCAATATCATTGCGCTCATAGCGGATTTCCGCCAGCTTGCGCAGCACATCGTCAAGGGGGTACTGCTGCCCGACCCGCAGGGAGATGACCATACTTTTGTAATCAATGGGGTCACCCAGACCATACAAACAGCTAACCGAGGACACCACAATCACATCTCGCCGCTCAAATAAGGCCGATGTGGCGCTGTGGCGCAGACGGTCGATTTCCTCATTGATGGCGGAGTCCTTCTCGATATAGGTGTCCGTGTGGGCGATATAGGCTTCCGGCTGGTAGTAATCGTAGTAGGAAATGAAATACTCCACTGCGTTATTGGGGAAAAACTCCCGGAACTCGGAGCAAAGCTGGGCGGCAAGGGTTTTATTGTGCGCAAGAACAAGCGTCGGGCGGTTTACGTTGGCAATGATGTTTGCCATTGTAAAGGTCTTACCGCTGCCGGTAACGCCAAGCAGCACCTGTTCCCGCAGACCGTTTTCCACGCCTGCGGTAAGTGCCTGTATCGCACCGGGTTGGTCACCGGTGGGTTTGTAATCCGAAACCAGCTGGAACTTGTCCAATATTTACACCTTCCTTAAAGAATAATTTATGTATCTTGCGGCCTGTAATACTGGGACTGCACCATAGACACATAGTCATCACGGCTGACCACAATATGGTCCGACAGGGCAATCTCCACTGCCTCAAGAGCAGCAGCAACCCGCTGGGTGGTCAGAATATCGTCTGCCGAGGGAATTGCCAGACCGCTGGGATGATTGTGCGCCAGCACCACAGTAGTGGCATTTGCTCCCAGGGCAAGCTCTACCACCCGCCGGATGGGAATACTGGCGGAATTCACGCTGCCCTCCCCTACCTTCTTACAGCAAATGACTTTGCATTTTGCGTCAAGACACAGCAGAAACACTGTCTCTTTCTCCCGTCCGAAGAAATAGGGCACCAGATAATTACCGCACTGCTCGGTGGTACGCAGAATTTCGCCCGGCTCAGAGCGCTTAACCTGATAGTAGCGCCCTACCTGTGTAATCAGCGAAAGGAACGTAGACGCGTTCTCTCCCATACCCTCCACTTTTTCCAACTCCTCCCGGTCAGCATCCAGCACAGCTGTCAGCGAACCGAAATGGTCCAGCAGGCGGTGGGCAATGGGATTGGTGTCCACTCTGGGTATGCAGTAATATAGCAACAGTTCCAGAACGTACAGTTCGTCGAAATTATCCAGCCCCTCACGACGGAAACGGTCCTTTAATCTTTGTCTGTGTCCATTATGAATCGACATATTTTCTCTCCATTTTCGGATTTAGTCTTGCTATTTTCAGGTAAACTCGTTAAAATAGTATTGGCATAGCCTGCATTGACAGGTAAGTTTTTCAAAAATATGCACATTATATGGCAGGAGGTATGGTAATATGGAAACACTCGCGCATCTGTTCCCGTGGCTGGAACTGATGGAACGTCCTGCTTTTTGTGTAAAAAACGGAGCTGTTGCGGCTGTCAATTCCGCAGCGGAACAGTATATGATCCGCGTGGGAATGGCAATTTCCGAAATTGTTACGGAGCACCGCAGCGTCTATGAAGAATTTCAAAGCGGCAGTCTGTATTTGACCATTACCGCCTGCGACCTTCCCTGCAGCGCCTGCGTTACCCGTACTAAGGAGTGCGACGTTTTCGTACTCAGTCCGGATACCGGTGATGATGAGCTGCAAGCACTGGCACTGGCCGCCCAGCAGCTGCGCATTCCCCTTTCCAATATGATATCCCTTGCCGACCCTCTGCTTGACGAACTGGAAAACACCAGCGCAGACGCCCGTCAGCAAGCCGGACAAATCAAGCGCAGTCTTTATCAGCTGCTTCGTATTGTCGGCAATATGTCCGATGCCGGCGGCTACAGGAGCATTCGCGCTGCGGGTATGCAGAGCATTGACTTGTCTGCCGTTATCGGTGAGATAATGGAAAAGGCCCGGACCCTTTCCGAAAGTGCCGGTGTTGCCCTTTCCTACACCGGTCCAAACGCGCCCATTCTGGGCCTTGCCAACGAGGAGAAGCTGGGACGGGCAATCTACAATCTGCTGTCCAACGCACTGAAATTCTCCCCTCAGGGCAGCACCGTGGAGGTCAAGCTGATAAATAGTGGCACGATGGCGACATTTACCATCTGCAACACCAACATCGAGCCTGCCGACGATCAAAGCTTCTGGAACCGCTACCGCCGTGCTCCGGCAGTTGAAGACCACCGCTACGGTCTTGGTCTCGGTATGACGCTGGTCAGCGCCGTTGCCTCCGCCCACGGCGGAACAGTCCTCATTGATCACCCCGATCCCTACCAGACCCGGGTAACAATGACAATCGCCATTGTAAAGGACACAACCGGAGCGCTCCGATCTCCCGTCCTTCGCATCAGCGACTATGCCGGTGGCTGGGACAAGGGTCTTATGGAGCTTTCCGAAATTCTGCCAACCAACGCCTACGAAAAATCTGAGTAATTCTGCCCTGCCTGTTTTACAGGCAGGGATTTTTTTACAGACAGCGGCGGAGATACTCGCCAGTATAGCTGCCCTCCACCTTAGCAACCTCCTCCGGTGTACCGGTCGCCACCACATAGCCGCCCCGGTCTCCGCCCTCGGGACCTAAGTCTATAAGATAATCGGCGGTTTTGATTACATCCAGATTGTGCTCAATCACTAGCACCGTATTGCCGGAGTCTACCAACTTTTGCAGCACATCAATCAGCTTGTGCACATCAGCAGAATGCAGGCCTGTGGTAGGCTCATCCAGAATATAGACTGTCCGTCCGGTGGATACCCGCGCCAGCTCCGTAGCCAGCTTGACCCGCTGTGCCTCGCCGCCGGAGAGTGTGGTGCTGGACTGACCCAGCTTCACATAGCCAAGTCCAACTTCCACGAGGGTTTGCGCCCGCCTGCGAATTTTTGGCAGATTTTCAAAAAAGTCCATTGCTTCTTCTGCTGTCATATCCAGCACCTGAGCAATGTTTTTGCCTTTATACTGCACCTCAAGGGTTTCCCGGTTATACCGCTGTCCCTGACAGACCTCACAGGGTACATACACATCCGCAAGGAAATGCATTTCAATCTTCACAAGTCCGTCGCCGCTGCAGGCTTCACACCGGCCACCCTTCACGTTGAAGGAAAATCTTCCCGGTCCGTAGCCACGAATCTTGGCATCGGCAGTAGACGCAAACAGGTCACGGATATCGTTAAACAGGCCTGTATAGGTGGCCGGGTTGGAACGGGGTGTGCGGCCGATAGGACTCTGGTCAATATCGATAACCTTGTCCAGATGCTCCATCCCGCAGACACAGCGGCAAGCGCCGGGCCGGGTACGGGCGTGATTGAGCCTACCTAACAGTGTCTTATTCAGCACCTCATTGACAAGGCTGGATTTACCCGATCCGGAAACACCGGTTACACAGGTAAGCGTGCCCAAAGGAATGGATACGTCAATGTCCTTTAAGTTATTTTCCGACGCACCCTTAATTTCCAGGAATTTGCCGTTGCCCTGCCGTCTGGCAGAGGGTACAGGGATTTTCTTCACGCCGGTCAAATACTGTCCCGTAACGGAACGGGTCGCATTGCAGATGTCCTCCAGCGTACCGGCGGCAACGATCTCGCCACCGTGGGCGCCTGCGCCCGGACCCACGTCCACAATATAGTCCGCCGCCCGCATAGTATCCTCATCGTGTTCCACCACAATCAGGGTATTGCCCAAATCCCGCAAACGCTTGAGCGTAGCAAGCAGCTTATCGTTATCCCTCTGGTGCAGTCCGATAGAGGGCTCATCCAGAATATACAGAACACCCATAAGAGATGAGCCGATTTGTGTCGCCAGTCGAATCCGCTGGCTCTCACCGCCGGACAGGGTGGATGCCCCCCGGGACAATGTCAGATACTGCAAACCAACATCTGTTAAAAACAGCAGTCTTGCCCGAATCTCCCGCACAATTTGCGAAGCCACAATCGCCATATTGCCCGTCAGTTCCAGATCGTTAATAAATTCCAGCTCCTGGGCGATGCTCATACGGCAAAAATCCATAATACCGATGCCGCCAACCGTCACAGCCGCGGCAATCTCGGAAAGACGGTTTCCGTGACAGCGGGGACAGGGCGCGGTCGCCATACACTCCTCCAGCTCCTTGCGGGCCGCATCGGACTGGGTCTCCCGGAAGCGACGGCTGATGTTGTTGAGAATTCCCTCAAAAGGCTGCTCCAACACGCCCATACCGCTGCCCCGGTTGTAGGTCATTTTCAGTTTTTCACCCTTCGTGCCGTAGAGAATGACATCCATTGCATCCCGGCTCAGCTCACTTACCGGTACAGAAAGAGAAAAGCGGTATTTCTGCGCCAGTGCCTCAAAGTACATTCTGAAGACAGAATCCGTGCGGGCATTGCACCAGCCGGAAGCCTGAATCGCGCCGTCGAGAATGGATTTCGTTTTATCGGGAATTACCAAATCCTCATCGGCAATCAACTGAAATCCAAGACCGGTACAGTCCGGTCGGCACCGGCACAGGTGAGAAGATTCGCCACCAGTTTGGCGGTGATGGGAACACGGGGTTTGTCCTTGCGATCCTGACGGGCATAGCCGAAG
>JAZTWB010000083.1:0-16667 GCA_045635645.1 Faecousia sp.
AGAAAAGTTGCGCGGAATTTGCCGGTTCTGTTTGGTGAAAACCGCAACTTGAAAAATCGGAACATTTCAATGTGTAAGAACAAAGAAAAAGTTCTGAAACCTTTCGATTTCAGAACTTTTCTTAAAGATCGGATTTTCCCAATTTGGTGGAGATAAGCGGGATCGAACCGCTGACCTCTTGAATGCCATTCAAGCGCTCTCCCAGCTGAGCTATACCCCCAGATTCCGCCCGCGATTGCGGATAGCTTTTATATTATAGCACATTCAACTAAAATGTCAAGAGGGGATTTGACTTTTTCTATCAATAGGAAGCATTGCTCAGCAATAGACTTAGCAGGTGGGAATCGGTGAGGGCGGGGGAGGTGTATGCGCCGTCCAAAATGGCTTCCACATTGTCCGGGTTGTTTTCGATTTCCTTGGAAAACAGCTGCGCAGCGACAACTGTGTCGCCACACAGCGCGTGAATTAAAATGCAGGATAGGATAATAAACTTCACCCGGCATACCAAATCGTAGTCGGAAACGGCCTGCAGCCAGTAGCGGTAGATTCCGTAGCTGACGAAGGCCGAAAGCTCGGGCTGCCACGGCTGGGAAGACCGCGCGTTTTGCAGCAGAGTCTGCCACCGGGGCGTCAAAATCTCCAGCTGCCGGAAGAAATCCATCACCGTATCAAAAGAAGCCGCCTGCGCATAGCTTCCGGCTTCTGAAAGATTTCGCGCCACCGTCAGCTCGGCCTCGGGTCCACCGTCGATTTGCGACTGCACATCGTGGGCATACAGCAGTAGTACTGCCAGCCTTTGGGGCAGGGGAAGAGAGGATTCCTCTAAAAAGGACAGCGCCACTTGTCGGCTTTGCAGCAGTACAGACATCAATTCTTCATCATAGTCCGGCTCACTTCCACCTGCTTCCGTAACGGCCGTCATCGTGTGGGGCAGTGTAAAGATCAACCGCGCAGCCTCCGGACAGGAAAGCTCCAGTCCCCGCTCGGCAAAGGTGCCGTAATCGTGGAGGAGGCGGGGGTATTCCCGGCAGGTGTGGCATAGCGCATCGTGACCCAGCTGACACTGGATTTCGCACAGACCGTCCTGGCGCCACATAGGACAGCGGCCGTTTTCGTTTACCATTACCGCGCCGTCCGGCGTGTCCTTCAGCGCCTGCCGTAGCCGGTCACCTAAAGGACCGGAAAGACCCCGGTAGAAATCGGCAGCAGCTTTATCCACGTCAATGTCCCATTCTTTGCAGCAGCTGTCGGGGCAACTGCCTGCAAGACAGGCAAACGCGTCATAGTATTTCGGATAAAAAACTTCCATAAATTACCTCAAAAAAGGGGAAAGCGACAGCTTTCCCCTTTGATTAGATTTCAGATTTAATTGCGTAGAGAGAATCCACAGCCTCCTGGAACAGACGCTGGGTGCCGGTGATGGCGTCCTGATAGGCCTGCAGCTGGGCGTGGGCCTGGTCTGCCAGCTGGGCAATCTGCGCCGTGGCGGCTTCGGCCTTGGCGGCGGTGTCTGCCAGAATGCCGTTGGCTTGGGTGCAGATTTGCTGCGCACGCTCCTGGGCAACCCGTTCAGCGCGCTCGGCGCGACGGTATGCCTCCAGTTCCTGCTCGGTGCTGCCAATGGGGGCACCAACAAGCTGCGCTTCCAGCTGGGCGCATTTTGCAAGAGCGGCATCCAGCTTTGCCTGCAGCTCTGCCTGTGCAGGATAATTGTTGTTTTGCAGCTGATTGTTCAGCTGCTCCAGCTGTGCATTGTGCTGGTTGTTCAGATATTCTATGTAGCGGACTACGTCTTGACGGTTAAAACCGTTAAAAGCGGAACGAAAATGCTGTGCAGCCATAAGAAAAACCTCCTAAACAGGATACGTTAAGGGGAGTATAGCATATTTTTTACAGAAAAACAACTGTTTTTGTAAAGAAAGGGTAAAAAGACGCAAACCCTCTTTACAAAAGTGAAAATGCCTGCTATAATGATTTGGCTTTGATATGCGCCGGTGGCTCAATGGATAGAGCATCGGATTCCGGTTCCGAGGGTTGGGGGTTCGAGTCCCTTCCGGCGTACCAAGTAAAAGAAGAGGGATGCCTTATGGCATCCCTCTTCTTTTACTTCGCACTCCGTGCGGGAGGGACTCGAACGATTAAATGCAACAGTCCGGTGGACTGTTGCCGCCGACGGCTTGACGGAGGCGAACTTCTATCTGCTCCCGTTGGGAGCAGATGCAAACGAGTCCCTTCCGGCGTACCATTTGCGGAGCAAAAATGCATATCGAGTCCGTTTGCGGTGCCCGGCAGAAACTTCGCCTGACGAAGCAGGCTCGTTTCTTGCCGACCGCGGCACACGCTACGCCCTCGCTCCTCCCACCACAGGCGGCGCTCAGGCTCGCGGCCCTTCCGGCGTACATTTACGAAGCAACCACCTTTACAAGCCGGGCAAAATCGTGTATAGTAAGTCTGGCCATATAACAATTGCTGATTAAGGAGTTTTTACATTACCAGATGAAATACATAATTGATAAAGAAAACCGCCCGGTATATCTGCAGCTCTACCGGCAGATACGGGACGATATTATCGCAGAAAACTATCCCTACAACACAAAGCTTCCCTCCAAGCGCTGTCTTGCGGAAGAGACCGGCGTCAGCACGATTACGGTGGAGCACGCTTATGAACTGCTTTGCGATGAGGGATATGTAGAAGCCAGAGAACGCAGCGGATTTGTGGTTATCTTTCGTAATTCTGACGGCTTTGCCGCATCTGCCACGCCCCATAAAGAACAGCCGCCCCAGCAAACCGACCGCACCTATCCCGACTTCCCGCTGTCGGTGTTCAGTAAGACGATGCGGAAGGTGCTGACCGAACACGGTGAGCATCTTCTTGAGAAGTCTCCCAACTGGGGATGTGATGCGCTCCGCACCGCGATTGGACACTATCTTGCAAGGAATCGGGGTATTCGCGTAGAGGCGGAGCAGATTGTGATCGGCGCCGGATCGGAGTATCTCTACGGATTGATTGTAGAGCTGCTGGGCAGAAATAAAATCTACGCCATTGAAGCGCCTTCCTATAAGAAAATTGAGCAGGTTTACCGCGCCTCTGAGATTGCCTACGAATCCCTGCCGCTGACCGACTCCGGCATTGACAGCAAGGCCCTTTCGGAAACGAAAGCAGATGTGCTGCACACAACGCCGTACCGCAGCTATCCCAGTGGTGTCACTGCCACGGCCTCCAAGCGGCACGAATACATCCGTTGGGCGGAGCAGGGTGACCGATATATTATCGAGGACGATTTTGAGTCGGAGTTTTCGGTATCCACAAAGCCTGCGGAAACCCTGTTTGCCCTGTCGGAGACTGACCGGGTGATTTACCTGAACACCTTCTCGAAAACCATTTCACCGTCTCTGCGTATTGGGTATATGGTGCTTCCCAAGCCGCTTGTGGAGCGTTTTCATAGGAATCTGGGTTTCTATTCCTGCACCGTGCCCACCTTTATGCAGTACGTCCTTACGGAGCTCATCAACAACGGTGACTTTGAACGGCACATCAACCGCGTCAGAAGGAAGAAACGAAAAGACCTGGCGCAGCAGAGGTAAAGGGTGATAGAGCTGCTATCCTGTTGCGGTGCCCAGTGTAATGGTAATAGGGCTGCTATCCAGATTTGTTTGCATTTTAAGCCTCACAGGTGTGTGGGGCTTAAAATTAGTGTAGCCACCAGTGTTTGCACTGTTGCAGTTGTGGTCTTCAAATCTGGCGCGCAAATAAAAACACCCAAGCCAAAAGGCTTCGCTGTTTTTATGGAGCTGCTATCCTGTTGCGGTGCCCGAAAAAATCATCGGGCTTACGCGTTTCCTCGATTTTTTCGACCGCTGTTACTCGCTCGGGTTGCTCCTCCCGCCGCTGGCGGCGCGCCCCTCGCTCCCCAGATTTTCACTGGCTTCGCCAGTTCAAAAGGTATCAGCAACAAAAAATCAGCCACCCCAACGGGGTGACTGATTTTATGGAGCTGCTAGCCAGATTTGAACTGGCGACCTCATCCTTACCAAGGATGCGCTCTACCGGCTGAGCTATAGCAGCATTTCTCGACAGCTTTGCTATTATAACCCAACACTATGGAAAAGTCAACCCTTTTTCGCAACTTTTTTGCCTTGAAAAACGGCTATTGCAAATCCCCCGTTGCCCATTGGGGTGCGGCTTCAAACTGAAGGGTTTTTCCTCTGAAGGGGAAGCGGATGCAGCAGGAAAACAGCATAGGCGCTGTGGCGGTGTCACGGCTGCCGTATTTGTGGTCGCCCACCAGCGGATACCCCCGGCTGGCAAACTGCACGCGAATCTGGTGACTTCTGCCGGTGTACAGCCGAATCCGCACCAAACTTTCTGCTCCGGCTTTCAGACACCGGTAGGTGAGTCGGGCGGCTTTTACACCGGCGCGCTGCCGGTTGACCACAAAAACCTTATTTCTTCTGCTGTCCTTAAACAGCAGATCCTCCCAGTCACCCTCGGTTGGCGGTGCGCCGTGGATAAGGGCAACGTATTCTTTAACCATATCTCCCCGGGCGATGCTGCGGGAAACTTCTGCGGCGGCAGCCTTGCTGCGGGCATAGACCATCACGCCGCCCACATTTTTGTCCAGCCGGTGGAGGGTATAAAATACCCCGCCCAGCTGTTGGGAGAGAACTTCCGGAACTTCGTGTTCGGAATCCAACCCAACCGGCTTGACGCATACCGCAATTTCATTATCGGAATAGAGTATCTCCACACAATCACCTCCCACTTAGTATAACAAATTTTGAAAAATTGTCAAAATAATCCTGCAGCAGTTGTGTTTTGCGGAATTTCCCGCTATAATAAAGAAAATTGGGAGGTTTGCTATGACAACGAAAGATTTTCAGAAGAAAAGCCCGCTTTTCATATTTTTAACCTACTTCCGCAACCATAAACGGCTGTTTGCGCTGGATATGTTGTGCGCCTGCCTGATTGCCGCCATCGACCTGACCTTCCCGCTGGTTACCCGCAGCGCTCTGTACGATATGCTGCCGGGCAAGCTGTACCGGACGTTTTTTATCGTGATGGGTGCGGTGGTGCTGAGCTATGTGCTGCGCTCGGCGCTCAACTACATTGTGGCCTATTTCGGACACACCTTCGGTGTGCGGGTGGAGGCGGATATCCGCCGGGATTTGTTCCGCCATATGCAGACCCTCAGCTTTGATTTTTACGACCGCAACCGCACCGGTAAGCTGATGGCGCGTCTGACCTCGGATCTGTTTGAGGTGGTGGAGCTGGCCCACCACGGCCCGGAGGATTTGGTCACATCAATCTTGACCATTTTGGGTGCGCTGGTGGTGATGGCGTCCGTCCAGTGGCAGCTGGCAGTGGTGGTACTGCTGATGATTCCTCTGTTTTTAGCGCTGGTGATGGCTATGCGCCGGCGTATGGGACGGGCGTCTGCGGCAGCCAAGGAGACTACCGGTCACATCAATCAGGAGATTGAGTCCAGCCTGTCCGGCGTGCGTACCGCCAAGGCCTTTGCCAACGAGGCGGTGGAGAGCCGTCGTTTTGATGCGGCCAATGCGGTTTTTAAGACCGCCAAGCGGGAGTTTTATAAGGCGATGGGTCTGTTCCACAGCACCATCGAGTTCTTCCTGTGCAGTCTGAACGTGGTGGTCATCGCCGTGGGCGGCTACTATGTGATGAAGGGCAGTATGGACTACCGGGATTTGGTCACCTTCTGCCTGTATATTACGTCCTTTGTAGGACCTATGCGAAAGCTCTCCGGTTTCTCCGAGCTGTTTGCCAACGGCTTTGCGGGATTAAAGCGCTTTGTGGAGATTATGGCAATGGAGCCTGCGGTTATGGACAAGCCGGATGCTCCGGCGCTGGAGGCGGTGAAGGGTGCGATTTCTGTGGAGAACGTATCCTTTGCCTATGACGGCGCGCTGGACGTGCTGCATAACGTGAGTCTGGACATTGCACCGGGAGAGACTGTGGCAATTGTGGGCCCGTCCGGTGGCGGCAAGACCACGCTGTGCCAGCTGATTCCCCGCTTTTATGATGTGACCTCCGGAACAATCCGCATTGACGGGCAGGATATTCGTGATGTGACACAGCAGTCCATTCACCGGAGCATCGGCATTGTCCAGCAGGATGTGTTCCTGTTTGCTGATACGATTTTAGAGAATATCCGTTACGGCAGACCCGATGCCACGATGGAAGAGGTGGTGGAGGCAGCCAAGAAGGCGGAAATCTATGAGGATATTCTGGCAATGCCCCAGGGCTTCGAGACCTACGTGGGCGAGCGGGGAACACTGCTCTCCGGCGGACAGAAGCAGCGGGTGGCGATTGCGCGAATCTTTTTGAAGAATCCGCCCATTCTCATTCTGGATGAGGCGACCTCTGCGCTGGACTCTGTTACCGAGGCGAAAATTCAGCGCGCCTTCGATGCGCTGTCCCAGGGACGTACCACACTGATTATTGCCCACCGACTGTCTACCATTCGGGCGGCGCAGCGAATTATATCCGTTTCCGACGGCGTGATTTCCGAGTGTGGCAGCCACGAGGAGCTGCTGAAGCAGGACGGAATTTACGCCAAGCTGTATAAGACCCAGAGCGGAACATTTGCGTAAAATACCCCTTGCATTTTCCGGGGATATGGTGTATACTGTCAAGGTAATTGCCTGTGTGGGCAGTATACAACACCTGCCGGTGTGATGGAATTGGTAGACGTAGTGGACTCAAAATCCACCGCCAGCGATGGCGTGCCGGTTCGAGTCCGGCCACCGGCACCAAAAAAGAACAGGTAGCTTTGCTACCTGTTCTTTTTTGGTAAAGAGGGGTCGGACTCGAACCCATTTAAATGCAAGTGTCCGGTGGACACTTGCTGGCACCAGTGCAAACACTGGTGGCTACATTTATTTTCGCCATCGGCGAAAATGTAAATCGAGTCCGGCCACAAAAAGCTTTCGATTCACGTCCTAATAGAATACCAGCACCAAAATACCTACCGTAGATTGATACATTTTATTTCCGTTGCCAAACGGTTGGCTTTTTCATTCGGTATCTTACGGAAACACAAATTTATTTGCGTTTGATAACTTAAATGATTCATAGTATGACGGCATCGCTTCGGCGATGCCGTTTTTGCCCCCGGTAGAGTGGTAAAATCCATATCTACTCCGGGTAGGAGTGACCATTCTACGCCCTATAGAACTGCCGTCTGGAACAGTAGGTAGTATTATTCGGGAAAAGTGGTAGTATAAGAGAAAACGAAAAAGGAGCGACGGATATGAAACGAATAAAATTATCTGACAGACGACTTCCCAACTATACTACCGGCGAAGAAATTATGAATATGGTAACGCACATCGTGGGCGGGGCATTGGGACTGGTGGTATTGATACTGTGCGTGCTCCGGGCAGTATGGCGGGGCGCTGCCTTAAGCGTCGTTGGGTGCGCTGTCTATGGGGTGTCTGTCACCGCGCTGTACACAGTTTCCAGTGTGTACCACGGCCTGCGTCCGGGTATGGCAAAAAAGGTGCTGCAAGTCATTGACCACTGCGTGATCTATTTCTTGATTGCCGGTACCTACACGCCAATTCTGCTTTCTGTGTTCGTTCCCGCATATCCGGTGATCGGCTGGGGGCTTCTGGCAGCAGAGTGGATATTGGCAGCATTAGCGGCCACGCTCACTGCCATTGATCTAAAAAAATATACGGTCTGCTCTATGATTTGCTATATTGGTATGGGCTGGGGGATCGTTTTCTTTCTGCCCCAAACCATAGAGCTTATGACTGCGCCGGGTTTTTCTTTGTTGCTTTCCGGTGGCATTGCTTATACCGTTGGAGCGGTTCTCTACGGAATCGGCGCGAAGATGCACTGGATGCATTCCGTATTTCATATTTTTGTGGTCATCGGCAGTCTGTTGCAGTTTCTGGCTATCTATCTGTATGCTTTGTAATGCGCCGCCCTGCGCAGATGCTTTTTCAGGGGATGGGATATTGTCAAAAACTTGTTGACATATCAACAAGTTCGTTGTATAATCCAGATGTTGACAACGCAACATCTATTCTGAAGAGGTTATGATATGCTCAATCGTTTCGCTCGTTTTTCTCTTGCTATTTCTGAAATTGACCGCTGCTGGCACAAGTTGGCAGCTGAGGAGATGGCAAAATATGATCTGAACAGCCCCCATGCTGTCTACCTTACAACACTCTATAATTTTGAAGAAGGTATCACTGCCACCAAGCTGGGTGAACTGTGCTGCAAGAACAAAGCGGATGTCTCCCGTATGGTTTCTATTTTGGAAAACAAGGGCCTTGTACGGAAGGAAGCGGTGGGCAGCAATCTTTACCGCGCAAAACTATTGCTGACAACTGAGGGCAAACAAGCTGCAGAACATGTGCAACAGAGAGCTGCGCTGGCGGTGGAATTGGCAGGCTCCGGTATGACAGATGCGGATCGGGAAATTTTCTACCGATGCCTGGAACAGATTACGGTCAATTTGCAGATGCTCAGCAGGGAAGGAATCCCGCAACGGCAAACAGTTTTGCAAAAAGATATATCTGCTCACAGGAAACTATGAAAGGTTGTATTTAGAATGAAAACAAGAATTATTGTGGATTCCACAGCGGATCTGATGCCCGAATATGGAAAACGCGTGCATACCGTGCCCCTTACCGTTCATTTTGGCCAAGAAGAATATATCGACGGTGTTACCATCGATCACAAGACCTTTTATGAAAAGTTAATTGAGAGTGATACGCTTCCCACCACCAGCCAGGCGACACCGGATGCTTTTATGAAAGAATACGAAAAAGCAAAGGACGCCGGTGAAGCAGCGGTTGTTATTACGCTTGCTTCAGCGTTTTCCGGCACGTTCCAAAGCGCTGTGATTGCTGCTGAGGATTATGAAAATATCTATGTTGTAGATAGCGGCAGCGCGGCTATGGGCAGCGGCATCTTGGTGGAACTGGCATTCAGACTTTTGGACGAGGGAAAGTCAGCGGAAGAAATTGCGCAGATACTTGAAGAAGAAAAGAAAAAGATAGTTATTGTTGCGCTGGTGGATACCTTAGAGTATCTCAAAAAAGGCGGTCGTATTTCCAAAGCTGTTGCGTTGGCGGGCGGTATCTTAAATATCAAACCCGTTCTTTCTGTAATAGACGGCGAAATTAATATGATAGGCAAAGCCCGCGGATCTAAGATGGGCAACAATCTGCTTGTTCAAGAGATTGCGAAAGCCGGCGGCGTTGATTTTAGCAAACCCGTATTGCTGGGCTACAGCGGTATCTCGGACGCATTGTTGCAGAAATATATTGAAGATAGCAGACATATCTGGGAAGGGAATCTGGACGAAGTTCGTTATACAACCGTAGGTAGTGTTATCGGAACACATGCAGGCCCGGGTGCTATTGTGGTGGCGTTTTTTAAGAATTAAACGAGCGTTTCTGCCGATAAAAAAAGCAGTCGCTGTAAGGCGACTGCTTTTTGTGATTATAATTTCTTCGGTCTGTTCAGCGGGTATTCCACGAACGCCAAAATGATAGAGTACAGCAGGACAGGACCCACGTTGAAGAAGTGGCAGTCCACCATACTGGTCAGCAGCAATGCCAGCACAGAGAATCCGGCAAAGAGCTTTTCTGTGCAGAAGTTCACAACGAACAGCCGGAAGGTCTGCACTCTGTGGAATACATAGCCTGCCATACACGCAATACCGCCGGTTGCCAGAAGCTGCAAAAAGGTGTTGTGCCAGCGGGGCGGGAACAGGGACACAAAGCCGGGAACAGTGGCGTAAACGTAGGGCTCATAGTCCACAGGGAAGAAGGTGCCGCCAAAAATCGGGAATCGCAAAAACTGCTTCCAGGCCTCGGTATAGATTTCAATTCGCTGGGGGGAGTTAAAGCCGGTGGTAATCAAGACGTTAAACAGCCGGCGGATTTCTTCGCAGAACAGGGCCAGACACAGCAGCGGCAGCGCGATAAAAACAGCGTGCAGCAGCTTTAGTGAGCGGGCGTGGCGACTGTGAATCAGGGACAGCACATAGCTCGCACCGTAGATTGCCGTACCGATGAGGATAGAGCCCCGGGAGCAGGTGAACAGCAGTCCGATGAGGAAGAAGAAGGACGAAAGGTAAGCAAACACTGCGTACCGACCCTTTCCGGTGAGGAAGAAGGGCAGGGGGATAATCATAGTAAACAGCGCGCCCATACTGTTGTAGTGACCCCAACCGGTCTGAATGTAGTCCCGAACGATTTCGCCGTTTACGATGACACCGGCGGAAATGTAGATACCAATCAGTTCAATCAGCAGCACATAGCCCACGCAAATGCCGGTCCAGAACAGATAGGCCCGGGGCGCAACATCCCACTTAACCGCGCCGGTGAGCAGGTAGTAAAGACCCGCAATGGCAACCAACTGCAAAAAGGAAAACAGCAGATTCCGCCAGCCGAACTCCTTCCACTGTCCACTGCCAAGACCGGAAATGGCGTAGCAAGCAGCCAGCACCAGCATACCGGACAGAAGCTGCCGCTTTTTGGCAAGGAATTTCCTGCCGCCAAAATCCGGGTCGGTGACCAGACGGTACACAAGGCACACCACCAGCACCGTCAGCAGAATACCTAAGTAGATACCGCCGCCGGCCAATGAGAACACGGAGTCCTCGTTCAGACCGGGGTTGTTGCCAAAAGAGGGGGAGATGTAACCGCAGACAAACACAGGCGCCAGCGGCAGCAAATCCCGGGCAAACAGGCATACATAGATAGACGTCAGAAGCAGAAAGGTGTAAGCTACAAGCTCCTGGCAGAATACGTTGGACAATATGGTCAAACCGCCGATATACAGGAAGTAGGCGGGGGAATACAGGAAGTTGTCAATGCGCCGGTGCAGTGGATGGGCGTGAAGAACAGACATACGCACACCTCCAAAAAATTTTGTGCAAGGCAAACATTCTCTGGAATTATACCACAATTGGCGGCAATAGTCAAGGATAAGGGAATTGTCTGCCTTTTATTGACAGAATTGCCGTGTCCGTTTATAATAAATACATTCTGGGAAATGGAGTCAAAGCCTATGGATTATACGCTGAACTGGGATTTTACACTGGCAAATTACGGACCTGTGTGGTCGTTTATGGTGCAGCTGGGACTGCTGCTTCTGTTCCTTATGCTGGGAAATATTTTGCGCAGGGTAATTCCGCTGTTTCGGAAGTGTTTGATTCCCTCTGCGTTGCTGGGCGGCGCGCTGCTGCTGATTGTAGACGTGATTGCCAAGGGTTTTGGCTTTACGCTGGTGGATAACCGGCTGATGCAGGTGATTACCTACCACGGCCTTGCCATCGGCTTTGCCGCTATGTCACTGAAAACGGAGAAAAGCACCGTCAAGGCAGGCCGCTCTCAGGTGATGGAATTCGGCGCGCTGCAAGGCGGCTGTTATATGCTGCAGGCCTTTGTGGGTTTGGGTATTACCATCGTGGCGTTCCTGCTGACCCGTTACAAGGACACGGTGACCTCCTACATCTGCGGACTGATTCTGCCCCTTGCCTACGGACAGGGCCCCGGAAATGCCCTGACCTGGGATATCAATTTCACCAATACGCCTGCGGCGCAGTTTGCCGGCAACGGCAGCTTCGGACTGTCTTTGGCGTCTATCGGCTTTGTGGTGGCTTCCCTGTGCGGCGTTTTCTACATTAACATTTATAAGAAACGGGGTCAGCTCCGTATTCGGGAAAATACCCAGACGGAGGAGTTTGTAGACCTCACCAACCCCGGCGGCAACGAAATCCCCGACAACGAATCCGTGGACAAATTCTCCATCCAGATGGGCTTTGTGGCGCTGACCTATGCGCTGGCCTTTGGTATTATGTGCATTTTCGCTGCCATTTCCGATTTTACCAACAGCATCGCCTGGGGCTTTAATTTCCTGTGGGCGGCGCTGGCGGCGATGGGTATCAAGGCTGTGGTGAAGGTGCTGCGGAAAAAGAATCTGATGCACAGAGCCTATATCAACAACTACCAGATGGACCGGATTTCCGGCTTCGCCTTTGACCTGATGATTGTTGCCGGCGTGGCGGCTATTGAGATTAACGATATCCGCAACTATATCGTACCCATCGCGGTGCTGAGTGTGGTGGGCGGCATTGTTACTTACATCTATATCCGGCAGGTTGCAAAGCGGTGCTTCAAGGGCTTTGAGCATGAGTTCTTCCTGATGAGCTTCGGCACGATGACCGGTACAGCCTCCAACGGTATGATTCTGATGAAGGAGATTGACCCGGGTCTGAAGACCCCCACCTCCTCGCTGTACATTCTGTCTACCTTCCCGGCAATGGTGATGATTGCGCCGTTGCTGTTCCTGCTGAATTTTGCCAGCCGGTCGCTCACCCACGCCTGCATAGCCTGCGCCATCTTCCTTGTGCTGTGGGCGGTGTACACGGTGTATATGTTCCGCAGGCAGATATTTAAAAAGCGCTATGCCGGAAAGCCGGAAAACGTCTGGCACGAAGAATAAACAACAAGGCGTGTGGTCAATCACCACACGCCTTTTGAAAAACACTTTTCTTTTCTGCCGGATTGTGGTATGATGGTAAAAACAAAAGGGGGACGGAGCAGTGACGCTGGAGCAGTTTTTTGAAAATAATAACAAAGTTGCGCTGGCGTTTTCCGGCGGCGTGGATTCGGCGTATCTGTTGTATGCCGCTAGGAGCAGCGGCGCGCAGGTGCGGGCTTACTATGTGAAAACCCCCTTCCAGCCCCAATTTGAGTGGGAAGACGCCCAGCGCCTTGCCCGGCAATTGGGTGCCGATATGACTGTGCTGGAAATTGACATTCTTGCCGACAGCACCGTTACCGCCAATCCCCCGGACAGGTGCTATTTCTGCAAAAAGCGGCTGTTTGCGGCAATCTGTGACCGGGCGCGGCAGGACGGCTTTTCTCTGGTCATCGACGGCACAAACGCCTCCGACGATGCCGCAGACCGCCCGGGTATGCGAGCTTTGCAAGAGTTGCAGGTGCGCTCGCCTTTGCGGGAGTGCGGCTTGACCAAGGGTGAGATTCGCGCGCTTTCCAAGCAGGCGGGACTCTTTACCCACGACAAGCCTGCCTATGCCTGCCTTGCCACCCGGATTCCCACAGGTAGGGCAATTACAGAGGACTTACTTGCCAAAACCGAACGCAGCGAGGCGCTGCTGACAAGTCTGGGCTTTTCGGACTTTCGGGTGCGGCTGCTGGGGGAAAGCGCAAAGCTTCAGATACGGGAAGCGCAGCTTCCTTTATTCCTGCAGCAGCGGGAGCGGATTCTCAGGGAGCTGAAAAAAGATTACAATGAGGTCCTTCTGGACTTGGAGGTGCGCCAATGAATACGGATATTAAGGCTCTTTTGCAGGCTGTGCAGGATGGCGGCGTCAGCGTGGACGATGCGCTGCTGCAATTAAAGCAGCAGCCCTTTGAGGACTTGGGTTATGCCAAGGTGGACCTGCACCGCAGGGTGCGGCAGGGCGCCAATGAGGTGATTTACGGTGAGGGAAAGACCGCCGGACAAATCACCGGTATTCTGAACGCTATGGCGGAAAATGGCCAGAAAAATGTGCTGATTACCAGACTTAGCAAGGAAAAAGCAGAAGAAATACAGAAAAAAGTTGCTATAACCTATTACGAAAACGCCCGCGTTGCCGTGGCAGGCGCGATGGCAAAGCCCGGCGGTATCGGCAAAATCGTGGTTGCCACCGGCGGCACCAGCGATATTCCCGTGGCAGAGGAGGCGGCGCTTACCGCCGAATTTCTGGGCAACACCGTGGTGCGCCTTTACGACGTAGGCGTATCCGGTCTGCACCGGCTGATGAATCACTTAGACGCGCTGATGGGCGCCACCGTTGTGATTGCGGTTGCCGGTATGGAGGGCGCGCTTGCCAGCGTGGTGGGCGGTCTTGTGGACTGCCCGGTGATTGCGGTGCCCACCAGTGTGGGCTACGGCGCGGCCTTTGGCGGCGTAGCAGCGCTGCTGTCTATGCTCAATTCCTGCGCCAGCGGTGTGTCAGTTGTAAACATCGACAACGGCTTTGGCGCGGGGTATCTTGCCAGTATGATGAACCATATAGGAGGAAGCCAATGAAAGCGCTGTTTCTGGATTGCGCAATGGGTGCGGCGGGGGATATGCTCACCGCTGCGCTGCTGGAGCTGTTTGAAAAGCCTGACGAAATTTTGCAGGAACTGAATGCCCTGGGTTTGCCCGGCGTGGAATTTGCAGCGGAAGAAAGCGAAAAATGCGGCATTTCCGGCACCCATATCCGGGTGCTGATTTCGGGGCACGAGGAGGATGACCACCACCATCACCACAGCGGCATGGCGGATATTGCTCATATCGTCTCTCACCTGCAGGTGGCGGAGACTGTGAAGGCGCAGGTACTGGCGGTCTATCAGACCATTGCCGAAGCTGAGAGCGCCGTTCACGGCGTGCCGGTGGAGCTGGTCCACTTCCACGAGGTGGGCGCGATGGATGCCGTTGCGGACATCACCGCTGTTTGCTATATATTGGACAAGCTGGGTGTGGAAATGGTGTATGCCACCCCTGTACACGTAGGCAGCGGACAGGTAAAATGCGCCCACGGGCTGCTGCCTGTGCCTGCACCGGCCACAGCAAAGATTTTGCAGGGCGTTCCCATTTACGGCGGGCAGATTGCCGGGGAGCTGTGTACCCCCACCGGCGCGGCGCTGCTTAAAACTTATGTAAACCAATTTGGAGATATGCCTGTGATGACCCCCACAGCGATTGGCTACGGTATGGGCAAAAAGGACTTTGCCGCGCCCAACTGCGTGCGTGCGATTCTGGGCGAAATTGCCGGTCAAACCGATGATGTGCTGGAGCTTTCCTGCAACATAGACGACATGACCCCGGAGGCAGTGGGCTTTGCAATGGAACGGCTGTTGGAGGAGGGCGCTTTAGACGTGTTCACGACCCCCATTGGTATGAAAAAGAGCCGCCCGGGCATATTGCTGACGGTGCTGTGCCGTCCGGCGGATAAGGACAGCCTTTTGCGGCTGATTTTCCGTCATACTACTACCTTGGGTGTGCGGGAAAACCGCCTGCGCCGGTATACGCTGGCGCGCAGAACAGAAACGGTGGGCACCCCCTACGGACCGGTGCGCCGAAAGGTATCCACCGGCTACGGCGTAAAGCGCACAAAGTACGAGTACGAGGACTTAGCGCGCATCGCCCGGGAGCAGGACTGTTCGTTAGATGACGTGTATAGGAAAATTTCTGAATAAAAATGTGGCAGCGCGTACCGTTAGGTAGGCGCTGCTGACATTTTGCGTAAATAATACTTGCTTTTTTTCTGTAATGTGCTATAATCGGTAGTAACATTTCCGGAAAGGAGAACCTTGGGCAATTATGGACGACGGCGACAGTAATCCCGATAATCCTCCCTTGTGTCATAAGTTTTCACAGGCGAAGCGTAGTCCGCATCTTCGGATGTAGGATATAGGCTTTGCCTTTTTGCGCGCTTTTAGGGAAATTTATGGTAAATTTATGGAGGATATACAGTAGTTATGGATAATTCCATTGTATTAACAATAGGTCTGCAGCTTGCGCTGATTGCGCTTAATGCTGTGTTTGCCTGTGCAGAAATCGCTGTGATTTCTATGAACGATAATAAGGTGGCAAAGATGGCTGCCGAGGGTGACAAGCGGGCAATCCGCCTGGCGCGCCTGACCAGCCAGCCTGCCCGTTTTCTGGCCACCATTCAGGTTGCCATCACCCTGTCCGGCTTCCTGGGCTCTGCTTTCGCGGCGGAGAACTTTGCCGATAAGCTGGCGGCGTGGCTGGTGCTGGGATTGGGCATCCCTATGAGTATGGAAGCGATGCATTCCATATCCGTGGTGTTTATCACCGTGGTGCTGTCCTACTTCACCCTTGTCTTTGGCGAATTGGTGCCCAAGCAGGTGGCTATGCGGAAGGCAGAGTCTTTGGCGCTGGGTATGTCCGGCTTAATCAGCGGCATTTCCAAGCTGTTTGCCCCTCTGGTGGGTCTGCTGACGGTGTCTACCAACGGCGTTCTGCGGCTGCTGGGAATTGACCCCAACGCCCAGCAGGAAGAGGTCAGCGAGGAAGAGATTCGTATGATGGTGGACGTGGGCAATGAAAATGGCACCATTGACAACGAGGAGCGGGAGTTCATTCAAAACGTCTTTGAATTTGACAACCTGCCGGTTGAGGAGATTATCACCCACAGAACGGACGTGGTGTTTCTCTATGCCGAGGATACGCTGGAAACTTGGGATGAGACCATTTCCGAAACCCGCTTTACATACTACCCTGTATGTGAGGAGACGCCGGACCAAATCATCGGTATGCTCAACAGTAAAATTTACTTCCGTATGAAGGAAAAGACCAAGGAAGCGGTTATGGAGCAGGCGGTGACCGATGCCTATGTGGTGCCGGAATCGTTAAAGGCGGACGTGCTGTTCCGGAATATGAAAAAGGAGCATCAGCAGTTTGCGGTTGTGCTGGATGAGTACGGCGGCTTGTGCGGTGTGATTACCATCAAGGACTTGATTGAAGAGCTGGTGGGTGATCTGGAAGACGATATCCCGGAGGAAGAAACCGCCCAGCCGATCATCAAGCTGGAAGATGACCTGTGGCAGGTGGAGGGCAGCGTTCTGCTGGAGGAGCTGTCTGAGGCCCTGGAACT
>JAZTWB010000084.1:0-2060 GCA_045635645.1 Faecousia sp.
CCGGCGACGGCTTGACGGAGTCGAACACTTTCTGACGAACTCCTCGTGTCCACCATCAAAGAAACCACCCGTATGCGTGGTTTCATTGTTGATATGGCAGTTATGAGAGGAGATTCGAACAATTAAATGCGGCGCGGACGAGCGCCGCCGGCGACGGCTTGACGGAGCCGGACACTTTCTGACGAACATCCTCGAGTCCACCAACTGAAACGCCATCCCTACGGGTAGTATTTCCTTTTAAAATTAGTATTGCAAAATATTTGCGATAAGGCTATGATAGACATATAAATTACGAAATAAGGATCATATTATGGAATTTAATGAAAAGCTTCAACAGCTCCGAAAGCAAAGAGGACTTACGCAGGAGCAGCTTGCAGAGGCGCTGTACGTCACACGTACTGCCGTTTCTAAGTGGGAATCGGGTAGGGGATACCCAAACATAGATTCCTTGAAGGCAATTGCCGGATTCTTCTCGCTGACAGTAGATGAGCTACTGTCTACCGACGAGCTGCTGACCATTGCCGAGGAAGATGGCAAGGAAAAACGAAGACATCTTTGTGATTTGGTTTTTGGTTTGATTGACTTAAGCGCTGCGATGTTTCTGTTTTTGCCTTTCTTTGGACAGAAATCGGACGGGGAAGTGCAGGCGGTGTCCCTTTTGGCGCTGACGGAAATCTCTCCCTATTTAACGGTTGCCAATTATACGGCTGTCATGGGAATTGTTGTATTGGGAATTCTGACCCTATGTCTGCAAAATTGTCAAAAGCAGCTTTGGGTGCGGTATAAGGATAGGTTATCACTGCTGTTCAGCATAGCCGGCGTAATCCTGTTTACCATAAGCCTGCAGCCCTATGCGGCAATTTTCCTGTTTGTTTTTCTGATTATTAAGCTGACAATGCTTCTGAAAAATCGATGATACGGAACGTGTCACGGCTGTGACACCGCGTTTCTTGTGGTTGTTTAAATCCTTTTATATACTGTGTTTGTGATTACACAAAGAAAGGTTGAACAACTATGAAAAGTGAAAAAAAGAATTTGTATTTGAGCATTGGTATTCTTTCGGCATTTGCTGCTTGGACGGCGCTTATTTGCCTTGTGGACGTCAGACCCATCGGGCCAAACGATTCGACAGTGGGACTTGCCACACTAAACAGTTGGTTTCACAACCTAACCGGGGTGCATATGGTGCTGTATGTGATTACCGATTGGCTAGGTCTTGTGCCGGTTGCTTTTGGGTTTGGCTTTGCGGTGCTTGGACTTGCGCAGTGGATTTGCAGGCGGAATATTCTTGAGGTTGATTCCGACATCCTTGTGCTTGGTGTCTTTTATATCTTTGTTTTAGCTGCGTATCTGCTTTTTGAAGAGTATGTTATCAACTACAGGCCTGTATTGATTAATAGTTATTTGGAAGCATCCTATCCTTCGTCAACCACATTGCTGGTGCTATGCGTGATGCCCACGGCGGCAATGCAGCTAAGCTACCGCCTGAAGCATATAATGTTCAGGCGGTGCGCCGTAGGGTTGATTTATACTTTTGTTGTCTTTATGGTGGCAGGCAGACTTGTTTCCGGTGTGCACTGGCTTTCTGATATTATTGGCGGCATACTGCTCAGTGTTGGGCTTGTGCTGCTGTATCGTTCCGCTTGCGCGAAATTTAAACAAGAAAAGACCGCCCATCCGGGCGGTCTTTGTATTGCAGCAGACGATTATCTCTTGCTGAACTGAGGTGCGCGACGTGCAGCCTTCAAGCCGTACTTCTTTCTTTCCTTCATTCTGGGGTCGCGGGTCATAAAGCCTGCAGCCTTCAGAGTGGGGCGGTACTCGGGATTCAGAGTAACCAGAGCACGGGAGATGCCGTGACGGATAGCGCCGGCCTGACCGGAAACGCCGCCACCTGCGACAGTAACAACAACGTCAACCTTGCCAACCATATCGGTGGTAACCAGGGGCTGACGGACAACCAGCTTCAGGGTCTCCAGACCGAAGTAGTCGTCGATGTCGCGGCCGTTGATGATGATGGAGCCGGTGCCGTTCTCGTAAACGCGAACACGGGCAACGGA
>JAZTWB010000085.1:0-7309 GCA_045635645.1 Faecousia sp.
TCCGACTTCATTTATGGGCCGGAGTTCCTGCATAGCGGTGCTGTGGAGGTGGGCGGTGTGAAAATCACCCCGGTTGCCAGCCGCCATTTGGGGAAGACAGAGCCAAATCTGCAACACGTCAGCTATATTATCGAGGGAAGCCGGTGCGTCTGGTTTACGGGAGATGCCGCGCCGATGCAGTGGCGGAGCAGAACAGACCTGCCCCGTCCGGATGTGCTGATTGCCCCCTATGCCTACGCCAATACAAGCGCTGCCTGGGAATTGTCCTGCAGCCTTGCAAAGCAGGTGATACTGCTGCACCTGCCGGAGAGAGCGCAGGACACATACGGTCTTTGGCAAGCGGTGGAGGAGACCACCCGGGGAAGCGCCAATGTCCAAATTCCCGAAATAGGGCAATCGCTTACCATATAAAAAACCCGGCACTGCTACAGCAGTGCCGGGTTTGCATTTGTAAATTACACGCCGGAGTAAGCGGCAAAGCCTGCGTCTACGGGCAGTACCACGCCGGTAATGGCGGAGGCAGCCTTGTCGTCGCACAGGAACAGTGTTGCGCCCAGCAGCTCGTCTGCGTCCACAAAGCGACCGGTGGGAGTGCCGTTCAGAATCTTAGCGGAGCGGGCGGTGGGAGTGCCGTCATCGTTGAACAGCAGGGCCTTGTTCTGGGCAGATACCAGGAAGCCGGGGGCGATGGCGTTGCAGCGGATGCCGGTGCCGGCAAAGTGGGTAGCCAGCCACTGAGTGAAGTTGGAGATACCGGCCTTAGCTGCGGAGTAGGCAGGAATCTTGGTCAGCGGGGTGTAGGCGTTCATAGAAGAGATGTTCAGAATCACGCCGGCCTTCTTGGCGACCATATCCTTGGCAAAAGCCTGGGTGGGAAGCAGAGTGCCCTGGAAGTTCAGCTTGAACACGAAATCAACGCCGCTGGGCTCCAGATCAAAGAAGGACTTACCGCCCTCCTTGGCCTCGTGCTGATACTCGTTATCGGTGGGTGCGCGGGGGTTGTTGCCGCCTGGGCCGTTGACCAGAATGTCGCAGGGACCCAGATCCTTCAGAACTGCCTGGTGGACTTCTTCGATAGCTTCGGGCTCCAATACGTTTGCCTTGTAGCCTTCGCAGATGATGCCTTCAGCCTTCAGCTCGTCAGCCAGCTTTTTGACGGCTTCCTCGTTCAGATCCAGAGCAGCAACCTTTGCGCCGCTCTGTGCAAAAGCACGTGCCATCGCGCCGCAGATCAGACCGCCTGCGCCGGTGACGACCACAACCTTACCGGTGTAGTCGATGTTAATGGGAAGATTCAGCATAATTGTATACCTCCAAATTTTGTTGGTTGTGTTTATAACAGCAACATTATACCACAGGAATTTCCAAATCGCAATAGGCGTTTTTAACTATAAAGACCGTATTTTGCGATGATTCTCTCTAATTTTTTTAATAAGGGTTTGCTCAGCAGCAAAAGGGTTGCCAGTGTGCAGCCGGCTTGTATCAGGTTGGTGATGATGGCAGTGGTGTAGATGCTTAGGACAGCCGCCGGTGTAAAGACCGTCAGAGTGGTCAGCACCGTGGAGGTGTCCAGCAGCGGACACACCGCAAACAGCACCACCGCAAAGCCGAACAGTCCCAGTGTCAGCGGGTCTTTGTCGGCGTTCTTCTTGAAAAAGAAAAAGCCTGCTATCAGACCGCAAATGCCGTAGGCAAGCATCTGCCAAGGTGTCCAGGGACCTTGCCCGAAGAGGAAATTGCTGGCAAAGGCGCTGACCGCACCCACCAAAAAGCCTGCCTGCGGGCCGCAGGCAACACCTGCGATGATGATAACGCCGAATATAGGCTTGAAATGGGGCAGCCAGGCAAAGGCGGTGCGGGAGATGACCGCGAGGGCGCACAGCGCGGCAATCAGCACAAGCTCCCGGGATTGGGGCTTGCGCCCTTCAAAGGCGAGGAAGAAGGGAATCAGGGTGAAAATAACCACCAGCGTGGCGGTAAGATAGTACCCCCGTCCCGACATAAAGCGTCCCAGCAGAAGCGCCCCGGGAATCAGCACAAACACGCAAAGAAGCGTAAGGAGAGTGGATTTTCTCATAGGCATTTCTCCCTGTTTGCCTTGCAGAGGGTGACAACACTGTCAGCAGTGACTGCATTTTGGAAAAATGCCCTGCTCATGCGGTTCGCGGCGGTGGTGTAAAAGCTGTTGCCTCCAAAGAAAGCGGCGGGAGACTGGGTGGTCAGCACCTGTCCGTGGAAGAACATACTCACAGCGTCTGCATATTTGGCGCAGAATTCCACATCGTGGGAGACAAGAATGACGGTGACACCCCGCTGTTTCAGTTTACATAAAATCTCTGCGAAGGTTTCTTTGAAGAAGCTGTCAATGCCCTTGGTAGGCTCGTCCAGCAATAGCAGCTGCGGATTGGTCAGCAGCACCTTGGCAAGGGCGACCCGCTGCTGCTCACCGCCGGACAGGTCATAGGGATGGCGCTGGAGCAGATGTTCAATTTGACACAGTCTGGCAACCTCGCCTATGTCCCCGCCCATCTCCTGCAAATCCTCTGAAACCGTGTCCTTTACAAACAGACTTTTGGGGTCTTGGGGGAGCATAGAAAGGCAGTTTTGGAACAGCTGGCCGGTTTTGTAAGCCTTGTAATTTTTGCCCAGCAGCGTGACCTTACCCCGGTAGGGTCTGCAGCTGCCGCAGATGGCCTTTAGGAGCGTGGACTTGCCTGCGCCGTTGCCGCCTACAATGGCATAAATACTGCCGGCAGGCACGGAAAGTGCTGCGCCCCGAAGAATATCCGGCCCGTCCTTTTCGTAACGAAACCACAGGTCCTTCAGCTGCAGCGCAGGCTGTGCGTTGTTTTCCGGAGCAGGAGCGGGCAGCTGTTTTACTTTCAGCGGGTGGGGGAGGGTTTCTTCCAGCCACCTGCGTCCTTCCCGGACGGTCAGCGGGCATTCGCCTGCGCCACCTGCGCGGTAAAACACCTGCACGGGGGTGGGCATAGCGGCGAACATAGGACTGTTCTGTTCCCACAGAAGACGGCCAACGGCCTTAGGCGTGTCCGCAGCCACAACCTTGCCTTCTTCCATTACCACCACCAAATCGGCAGCGGGGAGAATGTCCTCCAGCCGATGCTCGGTGATAATAACGGTAGTGCCCAGCTCCAAATTGATTTTTCGTACAGTGTTGAGAAAATCCGAGGCGGCAAGGGGGTCAAGCTGGCTGGTAGGCTCGTCCAAAATCAGCACATCCGGCTGCATCGCCATAACAGATGCTAAGTTTAGTAGCTGCTGCTGACCGCCGGAGAGGGTGGCAACGTCCTTGTCAAACCAGTGGGCAATTCCGAAATAGCAGGCCATTTCCGCAACCCGCGCGCGCATCGCAGCGCTGTCGCAGCCGATATTCTCCAGACCGAAGGACAGCTCGTGCCACACCTTATCGGTGACAATCTGCTCTTGGGGGTTTTGCATTACGTAGCCGATTTGGCTTGCCTGATGAAGGGGGGAGACCTCCTCCAAGGGCGTATTCCCAAACAAAATACTGCCGCTGCGCTGCCCGTGGGGGGTCAGAACGGATTTCAGGTGACGCAGGAGCGTGGTTTTGCCGCTGCCGCTTCTGCCGCAAATGGCTATATACGCGCCTTGAGGAATGTCCAGACACACATTCTGCAGCACAGGGCGCTGGGCACCCGGATAGGAAAAGGTCAGATTTTCGATATGGATATGCGGCATAATACCACCTCCTTAATGTGAATGAGTGTAGGAATCAGCAGATAAACGCAGTATACGGGCAGAAATACGGAGACGGGCGCGAAGGCAAGCTCCGGTGTGTAGACAGCGCTGACTGCGCCTGTAGCGGCACCCAGAATCATCAGCCCGTCGGCAAGCAGAATAACCGATAGCAGGATATAATCAGCGGCGCCCATCCGATAGATTTGAAAGGCGGTACGCTTGGCTGTGCCGTAGCCCCGGCTGCGCATAGAGTCAGCAGTAAGGATGCTGGATTCCAGCGCCCAGCCAAAAAGCGCCAGCAGCACCGTCATACCGCTAAGCAGCTTTTCTTTTACAGGCGCGTTTTCAGCGCCCTTGCCGATACACCGCCGGGCAAGAATAATTTGCTTTGTCTTTGACAGCAAATTGGGAATCAGCCGGAACACCATCACCAGCAGCAGCGACAATGCGGGGGTGAGGTTGCCGAAGAGTGCGGTAAATTTGTCCTCCGTCATAATGCGGTTGTAGCAGCCAAACCACAGCAGTGTGACCACCAGAATTCCGCCTACGGCAAAGCCGTAGCCCAGGGCCTCTAAGGTGTAAGGTCTGCCAAGCAGATAGAACAGAATGTGCTGCCCCCGGGTGTTGAAAACGGGGTTGATGCCGGCAATCACCAGCAGCAGCGGCAGCATCAGCGCAATGCTTTTTACCGCCTTGCGCCCACATAGCAGCACATAATAAAGACCGGCACAAAGGGCGGCGGCCAGCAAATACGCCGGATGCTGAAATACAACGCCAAAGCAGATGGCGCTTACAAAGAACAGAAAATTGACTGCCGGATGAAATTTGGAAAATCCGTCGCTGTGCATACAGCGCCCTCCTTTCAAAAAGAAAAAGTCCCCGAAACGGGGACTTTTAATGCCAAATACGCGCAAGCACACAAACGAATGACCGTCCCCAAGAGTCTTTCGTTTTCGTCTTTCTGGCTGTATTCCGGCTCGTGACACCATTTTGCAGAAGTCTTCTCGCAAGTGCAATGACAGCTGCGGCTTTTTCGTCACTCTACGGCGGCTTGGTACCGCTGGGATTTTCCCATTCCAATTTCCAAAGAGACGTGCATATATGAATTTTTATTTAGTATACCATACTTTCTGCATTTTGCAACAATTTATTGATAATAATTGCAGGTTAGCAGCAGATTGCTGATGTTCCGGTACTCCCGGGACAGGGCTGTCATTGCTTCGATTTCCGCCTCGGAAACCTCCCGATTCTCCGTATTCATAAGGATTTTTCCCTCCTGATAGGCAACGCCGTCACAAATCCAGCTTCCGTCGGGGAAGAGGGCGTAACCCTTGTAGTCCGGGTCAAAGGCGTCCTGTCCCAGATAGGGGTGGGGAGAGTCGATGCCAAGAAGATTCAGCACGGTGGGCAGGAGATCAGAGGTGTTCAGTGTTTTGGTCACCTCCGCCTGAGGGCCGTCTGCAGACCAGACAAAGCAGGGCGTCTTCTCCAGCAGAAGCTCGCTGGAAACGCCGGAGTGGGCGTAAAGCTCCTCCATATTCTTATAGCCGTAGGTGTAGTGGTCGGTCATGCCGATAATTACTGTGTTGTGCAGCTGACCCGCCTCTTCCAGCTCCTGCAAAAGCCGCGCGAACATATCGTCCACCAGCTTTGCCTTTACCCGGGCGCAGTCCTCTTCCTCGCTGCCGTAAAGACCCTTGTACTGAGGATACTTTTTCAGCGCAAAATTTCCCAGCGTTTCTTTATACTTGTAGCTTAAGTGGGCGGAGCGGGTGATGATTGTATTAAAGGTTGCTCCCTCCCGGAAGAATACGTCCCGGATTTCCGGCAGCTCAAACAGAACGTTATCGTCTAACAATAAATCCTTTTCCTGGGTATAGTCTCCGTAGTACACATAGTTTTCGTAACCCATCGCCGGTGAAAATACGCCGCGGCTGTAAAAATCCGGGTCATTGTAGTGGAACACCTTTGCTGAGTAGCCGTTTTCGGTGAGCTGGGATGCAATGGATTGGTTAAAGTCATTGTTTACGTAGTCAAACACATATTTGCCGGTGGTGGGCAGATAGATGCCGGTGTTCATACAAAATTCGGCATTTAAGGTGCGGGCGCTGCCAAAGCCGGGGGTGTAGAAATTGGTAAAATTGATGCCTTCCCCCATAAGCTTCATCAGGGTAGGGGTTTCTTCGGGGGTAATCATCCAGTCGTCCATAGACTCCATCAGCACCAATACCACGTTCTTGCCGGCGAAAGCGCCGGTCATTTCGTTGCTGTCGGACTGACCCCGCTTGGCAAAGTAATCGTCTACAATTTCCGTCTGCTCCTGCAGGGTGGTGCGATAGGCGGGGGTGAGGGGATACAGCTCGTTAACCCAGATGTCCCGGGCTGTCAGCTGAAAAATGCCGGTGATGTTGTAAACCTGCTTGGCATCATACATCGTTTTGTAGGTGGTGCGCCAGGAGGAGGACTGCCCGTATTCCGAGCGCGTACCCCATACCTTGCTGTCCCGCCAGGCATAAACTCTCGGGAACAGGGAAAAGCCTACCACGGCGACGACACTTATAAGCAGAAACGGAATCCGGAATAGCCACTTTTCCGGCGCCTTGGGGAATTTCCAGATAATCAGAACACCCAGACCAATCATTATAACCGCACCAACCCACCAAAGCAGCGGGAAGTGGGATAGTACATCTCCCAGAAATGCAGTGCCTTCGCCGGCAAAGCCGATGGTAGACAGCCACATCATCTTGCCGAATACCTGATAATAACCGGCTTGCGCCAGTGTCCACAGCAGCATTACAAAATAGATAATTCCGAAAAGAATCCGGGCGACTTTCCGGGGCAGGAAAAAGACGAAGCAGCTGAGCATCGCCGCCCAGAGAAAGCCAAATAAAAGACCGGCAGGCGTATCCGAGCCAAGCAGCAGAAATGCGAGCAGTTCGATTGCATAAAAGGCTGCAAACAGCACCAAAACGCGGATAGCGCAGTAAAAGATTTCTCCAATTATTTGCTTTGCAGTGATTTGTTTTAACACGGAACATACCTCCGAAACGCAAAAATTCAAGAAAATTGTAGCACATTTGCGAAGGAAAAACAATCACCTGACAGATGTATTTACACACAATTTGCAAAAATGTCAAAAACCGCTTGACAAACCCTGTGTGCGTGGCTATAATAAGCGTGTTCTGTTTGAGCCGCCGGTATAGCTCAGTTGGTAGAGCAGCTGATTTGTAATCAGCAGGTCGGGGGTTCGAGTCCGTCTACCGGCTCCAAACGGAGCTTAGGGCATTAAGACTCGAACGATTTAATCCCAACAGTCCGGTGGACTGTTGACGGCGACGGCTTGACGGCGCCGTACCTTGATTGGCGAGTCCGTCTACCGGCTCCACAGAAATAATAGAATATGGGGGAGTTCCCGAGTGGCCAAAGGGGACAGACTGTAAATCTGCTGCGTTTCGCTTCGATGGTTCGAATCCGTCCTCCCCCACCACAAAAAAGACCAATCCTTTCGGATTGATCTTTTTTGTCGTTGTGGACGGATTCGAAAGGCCGGTCCAAGCGAACAGTCCGGTGGACTGTCGCAACCGCCGTG
>JAZTWB010000086.1:0-5052 GCA_045635645.1 Faecousia sp.
GGGCGGTCACTCCGGTGTGGAAATCCACAAAAACCGCGCCAATGCCAATAAGGTTATGGGTGAGCTTTTGGGCCGAGTGCAGAAGCTGATGCCTGTGTGTATTACCAAGCTGTCCGGCGGCGCTAAGGACAACGCAATTCCCCGTGCCTGTGAAGTAACCTTTGTGGCTCTGGGTATGTATATCGAAAGAATTAACGAAATAACGGAGCAGCTGCAAAAGGAGATTCGGGAGCAGTTTGACGAGCCGAATGTGATTATTCGGGGTGACGACGTGGACGCACTGGGCGGCAACGCCTTGACCAGCGAGTGTTCCGCCAAGGTGATTGCACTGCTCAACGCAGCACCAAACGGCGTGCAGGCGTGGAGCGCAGACATTGACGGTCTGGTGCAGACCAGTCTGAATCTGGGTGTTGTGACTCTGGATGATGCCCTGCACTTAACCTGGGCAGTGCGCAGCAGCGTAAACAGCGAGAAAACGGAGCTTTTGGAAAAGCTCTCCGCACTGACAGAATTTCACGGTGCAGAATACTCCTCCCACGGAGATTACCCTGCTTGGGAGTACAAAAAGGATTCCCCCCTGCGGGATACAATGGCAAAGGTGTATGCCCAGATGTATGGAAAGTCTCCGGAGATTGTGGCCATTCACGCAGGTCTGGAGTGCGGTCTGCTCAGTGAAAAGCTCCCCGGACTGGACTGTGTGTCCATTGGACCGAATATGCAAGACATTCACACCAGCCGCGAAAGACTGGAAATTGCTTCCGTCAAACGTGTCTGGGAGTACCTGCTGGAACTGATGAAAGCGTTATAAGGAAAATGACCCGCTAAGCGGGTCATTTTTTATACACAAGACCTTTTATCCAGAGCACATCCTCCCTGCTCACCACTTGAAACAAGCACAGCAGACTCCCCAGCAGCGCAACATAGCTGCCGGCTCGGAGAATTGGGCTTGCCAGGAGATTGGCAAGAAGGGTTGCAATCCCCGTAGCCAAAGCCGTAAGCAGCACCGCACGCAGAGAAATCAGCTTTCCTGTAAGTGTGAGCAGTCTTCGCACACTTAAGGCAAAGTTCAGCAAATGGGTTATAAGGAAACTGAAGAAATAACCCTCCATACCGTAGGTAGGCAGCAGCAGGAATAAAAACAGCACATCTAAACCAGAGGTGAGTATATTATATCGCACGCAGGCGGTTTGTTGCCCTAAGCCTTTAATCATCGCATCGGTGATGGCATCACAGTAGAGCATTGGGGCAAGGAGCGCAAACCAGCGTAGATACCGCGCAGCTTCAACGGAACGGTACAGGGAAATGCACAGCGTATCGCTGAGCAAATAGAGCAGTCCGCAGAACAGGCAGCCGTAGAGCATCGCAAGGCGCAAGCTGCGTTTTGCCAGATAGAAAATCCGCTTTTTGCTGCCTGCAGCATTACAACGGGCAAGCTCCGGTATCAGTAGCTCCGCAAGTCCAAAGAGTATTGCCATTGGAAACATCAGCACAGGAAAGACCATACCGCATACCGTACCGAATGCCGCCAGAGGGTTATCTATTTTCCTGCACAGGGCAAGGCGTTTGGGTACCATAAGGTTTTCCGCGGTGGAGATGCCGGACTTCAAATCATCAGCCAGCGCCAGCGGAACGGCGGTTTGCAGCAATCTGCGACGGACACCTATGGGCGCGCCGGGAACAGCCACTTCCTTCTTTCGCAGGTACAGTAGACACAGTAAAGTAAAACAGCTGCCCAATCCGCTGCCCATTACTACGATTGCGCAGGCCCTCACCGCCTCTCCGCCGGAGAAAAAGTGGAGAAAAGCCACTGTTAGACCCATCGTGCAAGCCTGCTCTGCGACCTCTACAGCGGCCAGAGTGCCGATGCGGTTTGCAGCGGTGAAGTACCCCACCATTACGCCCGTCAAACAGTTTACAGGGAGAAAGAATGCAAACAGCCGCACCACACCTGTCACACCCTGCTCCCCTATCCACCCCGCGGCAATATTGGGCGCAAGGAAAAACAGTGCCAATGCGACGGCAGTGCTGCACAAAAGGCTGTAGCCCATACAGCCGGAGAGTACCCAGCGGACATTTTCCGGTCGCCGTTTTCCAAGCTCCTCGGCAGTCAGATACATTGTTGCGGTGCGGATACCTGCCATTCCGGCAGTCAGTGCCAGTCCACCCACAGACAGCACCAATTGCAGCAGTCCAATCCCCGCAGCGCCGATTCTGCCGGATAAGTACACTTGAAAGCCGGTAGAAACCAGCCGCAAAAGCAAATTAACCGTCGTCAAAAGCAGGGCATTATAAAATATGGGAAGTTTTCTCCGCAAATAAATCACCCCTTGTCCAAGTGTATTCGGACAAGGGGGATTTATTAACCCTTATTTATTTGGCAGCAGTGCAGCGCCAAGGGACACTCGGCACATTTGGGGTTGCGGGCGGTGCAGATTTCCCTGCCAAACAGCACAATCCTGTGGCAGAAATCGCTGCTCTCCTCCGGCGGCAGGACGGCGCGAAGCTGACGTTCCACCTTCTCCGGCTCTCTTCCCTTGGACAGGCCCAACCGCTCGCAGATTCGCATACAGTGGGTGTCACACACCACACTGCCCGGCTCCTTGTATAAGTCTCCCAACAGCAGATTTGCCGTCTTCCGACCCACACCGGGCAGACGCAGCAGCTGCTCCATCGTTCCGGGAACCTTTCCGCCGTACTCTGTCAACAGCATTTGGCAGGCAAGGACAATGTCCTTTGCCTTTTGCCGGTAAAAGCCACAGGAATGTATGTACGCTTCCACATCCGCAATCTGCGCATTTGCCATAGACTCCAGCGAAGGATAGGCAGCAAACAGCGCCGGCGTTACGAGATTTACTCTTGCGTCGGTGCACTGGGCAGATAGGCGCACCGCAATCATCAGCTCATAATCCTTTTGATAGTGCAAGGCACACAGTGCCTCCGGGTAATGCGCTTTCAACCCGTCGATAATCGCCCATACCTTCTTCTGCATACCCTCACTCCTCTTTTTCTCTATTTTAACACAGAATTTTCTCCGTGAAAAGAGGAAATTACAAGGAACAAGACAAACCCGTTCGGGATATGATGGGGTGTGTAACCGTCGGGTTTTATGCCCGCGTGGCTTTGGCGCGGCGGATATTCCGCCGCCCGGCTTGGTTATCAGTACAGGTCTTCTTCAATGACCACTGCCGTGAGAGCGGACACCTCGTAAGCTGTGCGCTCCTGCGGACCGTGATCTGTTAACTTTGTATAGACCCGGCTTTGCAATCTGCCGTGTACGCAAATGACATCCCGGGTATGGCACCGGGAAATCTCCTGGGCAATCCTACCCCACAGAATACAGGGAAGATAGTCAGCCCGGTGAAATGCCCTGGGAACAGCCAACATAGCATCACAAATTTCCCTGCCCAACGGCGTCAGACGGAAAGTAGGGTCACGGCACAGCGGGCCTTCCAGAATTACATCGTTTAACGGCTCTCCGTCCTCGGCAACCACCGAGGATGCAAACACAAAAATCAGCAAATGCCGCACCCCGTCTGTACGTTGATTGTGGGAACGCACCTGTCCTGTTACCGTAAGCATCGCCCCTGCTGTAGGGTCAATCTGCCCGAATAACTCTTCGTCGGCAACGATCGGGAGAATATCCACAGCACCGGAAAGCCGCGGCACTTCCAGATAGAATCGAAGAAAGCGTTTTCCGTGATTTTCGTGGGAAAATTGGGGCAGTGCCTGCAATGAGCCCCGTAGTGTAACTGCGTTGGTTATATGTTCCATAGTACCACCTCAAATTCCATTGTATGGAACAAGTCTATGTGGAAACAAACAAATAAGACCAACCGCCCAGAAAGCGCCTTTCTTTTTGAAATGGACTTGACAAACCCACCGCTCCGTGATAGAATGGCTTGGCATAAAAGAATATTTTCTTTCATTCGGAGTGATACCCAAGAGGCCGAAGGGGCTCCCCTGCTAAGGGAGTAGGCGTCTAAACAGCGCGCGAGGGTTCAAATCCCTCTCACTCCGCCAACGAAATCCGGTTAGGAAATTAGTCCTGACCGGATTTTTTTCTTTGTTTTCGGCACTTTTACGGGTTAAAAGTTAGGATAACCTTGAGGTGGTTTTTCTTTTTCCCTTACATTTTCCCTTATAGCTCCAAAATACCCTTGATATAGGTCTCCATTCGGACTGCGCTGGCCTCCTGCATTTGGTTCGTCACATGACCGTAAACATCCAAAGTAAAGGCTGCGGTGGCATGACCAAGGTTTCCCTGAACGGTCTTAATGTCATCTCCGGAACGCAGAGAAGCAACTGCGTAACTATGCCGGAGATCGTGGAATCTTGCATCTGGCCTGCCAATGGCTGTGACAATTTCTTTGAAATGTCTTACCACGGTCTGCGGAATCAGATTTCCTCCCAACTCATTTGTAAAAACCAAATTCATAGGGTTGGACCAGGCCGCTCCGGCTTTGTCTCTGTGCTCATACTGCTGCAGCTTGCGATCTCTCAGCAATTGCATTACCCAAGGAGCAGGTGTGATTCTGCGTGGTTTGTCATTCTTTAGAGACACCAAGCGAAACTGACCGCCTGCTTTCTTTTCCTTTTGCAATTGCTTGCTGATCAAGATGGTGCCACGCATGAAATCCACGCGATCCCAAGTCAGGCCAAGGGCTTCTCCTTCACGTAGACCCGTGAACAGTGTGATTGTGTACAGGAGCTCAAGCGGATGACCTTTGACCGCATCCAGAAACAGTTTTGTTTCTGCTTCATCCAGCGGCTGCAGTTCCTTCTTCTCGATGCGTGGCAAGATGCAGGAGTTGGTAGGATTGAACCGGATATAACCATTAGCAACTGCCTGCTGTAAGGCTTTGTGAAGGATTCCGTGGACATTTTTCACCGTCTTGGGTGAAACTGCAGCATGATCCTTCGTCGGCTCTCTCAGACCGTTGTAAAAGCTTTGGACTAAGTGGGTATCCAGAGCATCCAATCGAATTGCTCCCAGACCGGGTTTGATGTGGGTACGGATAGTCGCATTGTAGGCGGCAACAGTAGATTCCTTAA
>JAZTWB010000087.1:0-46513 GCA_045635645.1 Faecousia sp.
TGCGGTTGACTCTGGGGGGCGTGCCGGTCTTGAATCTCCGCAAGGGAAGTCCCAGCGCGCGCAGATTATCCGCAAGACCGATGGACGCGTGCATTCCGTCGGGACCGGCAGGCTCTACGTTCTCGCCTACAACCACGGTGCTGTCAAGATATGTTCCGCTGGCAATGATGACCGCCTTGGCGCTGTAGACAGCGCCCAGCTTGGTCTTTACACCGGTGACTGCGCCGTTTTCCGTAAGGATTTCCACAACCTGTCCCTGCTTCAGCTGCAGATTTTCCTGCAGCTCCAGAGCGTGCTTCATATATTCCTGATACCGCCGCCGGTCGCCTTGGGCGCGAAGAGAATGGACCGCCGGTCCTTTGCCTTTGTTTAGCATCCGGTATTGAATACAGGATGCATCGGCAGCCAGACCCATCTGCCCACCCAGCGCATCCAGCTCCCGCACCAGATGGCCCTTGCCCGTACCGCCGATGGCGGGATTGCAGGGCATATTGCCCACGGCGTCTAAATTGATGGTAAACACAATGGTGGAAAGCCCCAGACGGGCAGCGGCCAACCCGGCCTCAATACCTGCGTGACCTGCGCCGATAACGATTACATCTGCGTTTCCTGCGTGGTACATTCCTCGGACTCCTTCTTTTCTTCCTTGGGCAGAACAAAGGGTTTGCACACAACCTCACAGCGGTTGATGGGCGTACCCAGTGCGTGGAATTTCTCCTCATAGCCGGTCATAATACCCACAATGCCGTTTTCGTGGAGATTCCGCGTGAGATTGTTCACCTGCAAACCGCAGGCGGCAAATTCTTCAACGGAGAACTCGAACAAAGGCGCGTTGTCGGTCTTGAAATGGATTTCTCCGCCCTCTTTGACTGTGCGGCAGTACTTATCCAGAAAACCCCGGTGGGTCAGACGGCGCTTGGCATTCTTCTTCCTGGGCCAGGGGTCGGGGAAGTTGATAAACAGTCTGTCAATTTCGCCGGCGGCAAAAATTTCTTCCATATTGGCAACGTCCATGTCAATGAAGAGCACATTTTTAAGGCCCATACCCTGCGCTTTTTCCATCGCCACGACCATCGCTTCCCGGCAGCGCTCCACAGCAATCAGCAGCACGTCGGGATTTGCCTGAGCGGTCTCAGCGGTGAACTTGCCCTTACCGCAGCCTACCTCCACCCAAAGGGCAGTGCAATCCGGCTTCAGACTGCGCCAGCTTCCCTTGCGGGCGGCGGGGTCGGCAATTTGATAGGCAGCGGTTGCAGCCATTCGGCTGTCCAGATTTTTCATTCTTCGCATTCTCATAGAGAAAACCTCGTAATTCAACGTATTTCGGATATAGTATAGCAGAAACGCCTGCGTCCGTCAAATACCGAATTTATACGCAGTCAACAGGAAGATAAGGCTTGACTGTTGAAAAAATATGTTGTAATATGGCAGTTGGAAAATATTGATTAAAATTCTACCCTTCGGAGGAATGATATGGATTTATCCCTCGCTTATTTTTGGGAGCAAATGACCCAAAACCGCCTTCTGTTTGTAGCTGTTGCCCTGACGTTGGGCGTGATTTTGGTTAACGGCTGGACGGATGCACCCAATGCCATTGCTACCTGCGTGGTTACCCGGTGTATGTCTGCCCGGTCTGCTATTGTTATGGCTGCCATCTTCAACTTCCTCGGCGTGTACGTGATGACGATGCTTAGCCCCCAGGTGGCGCAGACCATTACAAAAATGGTGGACTTCGGTAACGATGCCAATATGGCAATTATTGCCCTGAGCGCGGCGATGTTTGCCATTGTCACTTGGGCGACTGCGGCCTTTGTGTTCGGTATTCCCACCAGTGAAAGCCACGCGCTGATTGCCGGTCTTACCGGCTCTGCCATTGCCCTTAACGGCAGCTTTGCCGCGGTCAACGGCGGTGAGTGGGTAAAGGTGCTTTACGGCATTGTGATTTCCGTGACCCTTGGCTTCGGCCTCGGCTGGGTTGTTTGCAAGTTGGTGACCCTTGCTTTCAGGAATGTGGAGCGCCGGAAGACCGAGCCTGTGTTCAAATACGCCCAGATTGCCGGCGCCGCCTATTCTGCATTTATGCACGGCGCCCAGGACGGCCAGAAGTTTATGGGCATCATCATTTTGTGCCTGTTTATGTCTAACGGCCAGCTGGACTTTGATGGTGTAAAGCCCCAAACCTGGATTATGCTGCTGTGCGCCGTCATTATGGGCCTTGGTACCGCTATCGGCGGCAAGAAAATTATTAAATCCGTGGGTATGGATATGGTCAAGCTGGAAAAATACCAGGGATTCTCTGCTGACCTTGCTGCATCTACCGCTTTACTGCTTTGCTCCACCTTCGGTCTGCCTGTTTCCACGACCCACGCGAAGACCACTGCGATTATGGGTGTGGGCGCTGTAAAGAATGTTAAGGCCATCAATTTCGGCGTGGTAAAGGAAATGGTGCTGACCTGGGTGCTGACCTTCCCTGGCTGCGGTCTGATCGGCTTTTTGATGACCAGGCTCTTTATTGCGATTTTTAATTAAGAAAGGAATATAACTATGGCTAAATCCGATCGCTTCTATTTTGAAAACTTCATTGAGGCAGCCGATTGCTGCAGCAAGGCCGCTGTGTATTTGCAGGAGTGCCTGACCAACTACGACTACGCAAACATCAAGACGATGCTGGAGAAGATGCACGAATACGAGCATAACGCCGACAGAGTCAAGCACGATATGACCAATGCGCTGGCAAAGGCCTTTGTCACCCCTATCGAGCGCGAGGATATGGCGCAAATCAGCGCCAATATCGACGAGGTTGCTGACTTTATCGAGGAAGTGCTGCAGAGAATTTATGTAAACCGAATCCAGGTCGTTATGCCCGAGGCGATTGCCTTTGCCGGTAAGATTGTGGAATGCTGCGAAATGATGAAGGCAATGCTGGGTGAGCTGGTGAACTTCAAGAAGCCCAAGAAGCTCCACGAAATGATCATTGAGCTGAGCCATAAGGAAGAGGAGTGTGATGTGCTGTACCTGGAGGGTACTCTGAAGGCTGCAGACTTCTCATCCGACGTGCTGACGGTTATTTTCTGGCGTGAGATTTTCGACAAGCTGGAAAAATGCGCCGATGCCTGTGAGCACGTAGGCGACAGCATTGAAACCATTGTAATGAAGAATACCTAAACTGTATCTGAACTTAATAAAAGCAGACATCTTCGGGTGTCTGCTTTTTTTGTGTTTTTTCTTGTCATTTGGGCGCGCGTTTGTTATAATAAATTATTAAGAAATTTCTGCCAATGTAACCTATGAAGGAGTGAACGATGATGCCACCGAGAGGATTTGGTCCCAATTATCAGCGTCCCGAACCGCCAAAATCCATTAAAGACTTGCCCCGCTACCTGTCTGAGCTGCTGGGTGGCTTTTTCAAGCGATTTTCCTATATCTTAAAGCTGGTCTGGAACACAGGTCACTGGATTCCTGTACTACTGTCCTTTGTCGCCCTGTTTAAGGGCGTGACGCCGGTCATCGGCTCTCTGATTTCTCAGGGAATTCTCAATGGCCTGCAGGATGTAATCAAAGCAGGCTTTCTGCCGGAGAGCAGCTTCTGGTCGTCAGGTATTTTGTACCTGCTGATTGCGCTTTTTGCCTACCGCCTTTTGATTCTGGTAGTCAACAATATCAGCCAGGCACTTAACCGAATCGCCGGCGAAAAGGTTGTCGTGGAAGTTAAGCGGCAGATTATGGAAAAGTCCCGCGAGGTGGACCTTGCTTCTTTCGATAATCCCGCCTTCTACGAAAAAATGGAAAACGCCAATCGGGAAGCCGGCCACAGACCGCTGCACATTCTCACCGAGTCGCTTGGTATTATCAGCTCGGTCATTGAGCTTGTTAGCTTCCTGGTTGTGCTGCTGTCCGCGCCCGGCCTTTCCTGGGTCACTTTTGTGGTGCTGCTGGTATCCATTCCTTCTGCAGTGGTCAATTTTGTCTACCGCCGGAAAAACTTCCGGTTTATGCGCTTCAGCTCTAAAGAGCGCCGCCAGATGAACTAC
Source organism: Faecousia sp. (assembly GCA_045635645.1). Lineage (GTDB taxonomy): Bacteria > Bacillota > Clostridia > Oscillospirales > Oscillospiraceae > Faecousia. The sequence goes on from JAZTWB010000087.1 coordinate 4,032, forward strand.
TTTTCCAGCCTTCTGGTGGATAAGGATTTGGTAAAAGAGGTACGTCTTTTTGACCTGTCGGATAATTTTATCACCCGCTTTTTCGACGCCTTCAAGGTCTACTACAAGGGTATGCGCAAGCTGATTCTCAGCGAGAGCGGCTGGCATATTTTCTTTTCTGTAATTACCGGCGTTACCAACCTTGTGTTCTACATCATCATCGCCAAGCAGGTATTTACCGGCCAGATTCAAATCGGCGATTATACCCTTTATACCGGTGCGATTGCCTCTGTTGCCAACTGCGTCAGCGCGCTGATCAATTCAACCGGCAGTATCTATGAGGGAACGCTGTTCATTGACAATCTGATTGCCTTTATGGACGAAAAGCAGACCGTTGTTCCTGCTGTTAAGCAGCCTCTGCAGGTTGCCCACGGGACAAACCATACTATAGAATTTGTGGACGTCAGCTTCCGCTATCCGGGTACGCGCCGGGATGTGCTGAAGAATATCAGCTTTACCATTGAGCCCGGTCAGACCCTTGCCCTTGTGGGTCTTAACGGCGCGGGTAAAACCACGCTGATTAAGCTGCTGACGCGCCTTTATGATCCCACTGCCGGCAAGATTTTGCTGGACGGAGAGGATTTGCGCAACTACGATGTGAAGAGCCTTTACCGCACCTTCGGCATCATTTTCCAGGATTTCGGCAAGTATGCTTTGACTGTTGAGGAGAATATTCGCCTTGGTGATATCCGGAAAAATGCGCCTATGGAGCAGGTGGAGTATGCCTCCGGCCAGAGTACGGCAAATGTCTATATTGAGGCACTGCCGAAGGGATATGACACACCGCTGATGCGTCTGTTTGAGCCGGACGGCTTGGAGCTGTCTGTGGGTCAGTGGCAAAAACTGGCAATCGCCAGAGCCTTTTACGGCGATTCCGACATTATGATTTTGGACGAGCCTACCGCCTCTCTTGACCCGATGGCGGAGCAGGAGATTTTCAATCAGTTTGACAGTTTGAGAAGCCAAAAAACCACAGTCTTTGTATCCCACAGACTTTCCAGCGCAACCATAGCAGACCAGATTATCGTGATTGAGGACGGCTGTCTCATTGAGAAGGGAAGTCACAGAGAACTGATGGACCGGCAGGGCAAATATTTTACCCTTTTTACCACCCAGTCCAAGCGCTACCTGTCTGAGGACAATACTCCCAAAAGACCCGAATTCCCGGCGTTTTTCGGTCCATCCGGCAGAGATAGACAGTAAAGCTACAAGTTTGTAACCAAATTTGTGCAACATCACAACAAATATCCTTGACCTCACACCAAAAAAAGTTCATAAAATTAAAAAAAGTAAAAACACAAACCTTGTATTATTTCCGTTTTTGGAATATAATAGTGATAAACTGGGTCAAGCTGTAAGTTCGTCAAAATAACCGACAAAACAGAGTAGGCACAGCCGTGGGAAAACAACCGAGATACACAGATGGGGTGAGGCCGTGTTCAAGCTTGTAATTGTTGAAGATGAAGACAATATCCGACACAGTCTGGAATGCTTTATCCCTTGGAATGAGATTGGTTTTCAAGTGGTTGGCACCTTTGCAGACGGGTCGGATGCCCTTGCTTATTTGAAGGACAATCCCTGTGACGCTGTACTGACGGATTTGCTGATGAGCAGAATGGGCGGACTGGAGATGATTCGCAATCTCCACACCATCCAACCGCACCTGAAGGTGGTTATCTTAAGCGGTCACAGCGATTTTGCCTATGCCCAGGAGGCGATCCGCTATCAGGTTGTGCATTACCTTGTTAAGCCTGTTGACGAGGATGAGCTGATCGATGTATTCAAGGGCATCAAGGCGAGCCTGGACGAGGAACACAGCACACACGCACCGCACCGGCTACAACACAGTGCAGAACAGACGGATGACGAACTGTGCAAAATTGTGGCAGCTGACTACAGACTCCTGGTACTGGAGCTGGATTTGTTCTGCAAGGACACACTGATTCACTTGCTGGACGGTCTGCTTCGTCGGTTGCAGGATGCATCGCTGGAATCCCAACGTGTCGCTCTTAAGCATCTGTACTGTCTGATTGAGCAGGAGTATGAGAAACGCAAAATTAACACCTGGGAGATTACAGACGGAAAGTTCAATTTCAATCATCTGTACCAGGCTTTGGATTTTCGCGCCATTGCCGATTGTGTGAAAGAAGATTTCTGTGTTCTGTGCAGCGGACTGAAAAACAGGAAGCACAGCAACAGGCACAATGTGATTGAGCGGGTGGTGCAGTATCTGGACGAGCACGTCAGCGAGGACACCGCCCACGATGTAATTGCCGCAAAGTATCACCTGCACCCGGGCTACTTAAGCCGCCTGTTTAAGCAGGAAATGGGGGAGACCCTGTCTGAGTACCTTCTGCGTATCAAGGTGGAACGGGCAGCGCAGCTGCTGAAGCGGGGAGATATAAAAGTCGGTGAGATTGCCCGGATGGTGGGCTACAGCGCATCTTCTTACTTTTCCATTATGTTCAAGAAGTATACAGGATACTCACCGAGAGAATACAGCCAGAGGATATCATTGTAATGGACGGACAAAGATCAATTTGGCCCTATATCAAAGGATATAAATTCAACAGCCTGCTGGTTAAGAATTTTATATACGTGTTCGTACTGGTGACCTTACCGCTGCTTCTGGTGCTGACGCTGAACTACAAAAAGTTCGACACCGTGGTCAACAGCAGAGTGCTGGATATGAACGAGGAACTGCTGCAGAAAAACGCAGTGGTCACCGACAATATTATGGTTGGTCTGTTGGGTAACCTGAATCAGCTGTCTCAGCTGCCCGCGGTGGTGGAAATTGCCCAGACAAAGCAAATTGATGATGCTTTTTACGAAAAGGCCGAGGAAGTTGCCGAGCTGGTAAAAACCCAGACGGGAAATAACAATCTGATTACGTCAAGCTTTATATATTCCGACGCCAACGAAATGCTGGTGGATGCACAGGGCGCAACGCCCATCAACCAAATAGGGGAGAAGGGCAAGTGGTATGAAATCCACAAGCAGGACCCAATGGTACTCCCTTATATTCTGGTGAATAACTCCCAAAGTGTTTATGTGTGCCAGCCGATTTGGTCAATGAAGGGCCAAAGGGTTGGATTGTTCGTGTTGGACGTAGAGCTTCAGAAGATTCGCCAGCTGCTGGAAGACCAGGAAGTAAGTCAGGACGGCACATTCTTCGTCATAGATTTGACCGGTCAGGTTATCTACTGCAGCGAACGCAATTATGCGAAGTGGGATGCCGAAATCCGCAGCGCCTATGAAGAGGACATCACTGCGGTCGCCGCAGGGCAGTCACAGTTTTCCGCCAGTCACGACAAACGCGTGATTTCTGTAGTGGATTCTACCCATAAAAGCTGGAAGTATGCGCTGGTAACAGAGCAACCCGATTATCAAGAGGAACTGAATGCAGTTTACAAGTTTTTGCTGTCCTCAGTTCTTGTGGGTATCGTTACCAGTATCATTGTGGCTTATGTGATAACCGTTTTTACCTACCGTCCTATGCGGAAGATTATGGATGTTATCAACAATCCTCAGCTGCACTGGAATGAGCGGGAAGCCACCAAGTCGTCCAACGAGCTGCTATATATCACCAGCAACATTCTGGCAGACCGAAACGCCAACAAGGAAATTTCCGAGGAGTTGGAGGAGAGAATCCGGGCGCTGCGCCAAGCGCAATTCCGCGCCCTGCAGTTTCAGATTGACCCCCACTTCCTCTACAATACACTGGAAACCATCAAATGGAACGCCGTTGAGGAGATGGGTCTTGGCAACAAAACCAGCAAGATGCTGACAAAGGTTGCACGGCTCTACCGGCTGGGTCTGGAAAACGACGATGTAATCGTCTCGCTGAAGGAAGAGCTGGACTTTTTGAAGCTGTATATAGAAATTGTCCGCATCCGCTTCGGTGAGTCCATTCAGTTCCACTGGAATATTGATGAAAGCCTGCACGAGTGCACCGTCATTAAGATGTGCCTGCAGCCCATCGTGGAAAACGCCATTCAGCACGGTCTGCGCCCCAAGAACTATCTGGGCAATATTACAGTCTCGGCCTACCGGGAGAAAGATGTCCTGTGCGTAACCGTTGAAGACGATGGAAGAAGTATGGGTGAGGCGGACAGAAAACGCCTCAATGAAAAGTTAAAAACAGGCGCCGGCTTTGAAGAAAGCAAAGTGGGCCTGCGAAATGTAAATGAACGCATTAAATTGATTTACGGCAAAAAATACGGTGTAAGTATAAGCGGTGTCCGGTCGGAAAAGGAGACTTCCGAGACAGGTGTGCGGGTTATGCTTACCTTTCCGTGCAGAAATTTTTATAGGAGTGAGGAAACAAAATGATGCAGAAGATGAAAAAATGGGTTGTTGTCTTGCTGGTGATCAGCCTGCTGTGGTCCTCAATGGGCATCACACAGGTAAAAGCCGCGCAGACAGAGTCCGGTGTCAATGACGACTGGACTTATAACGAGGAATCCAACGGCGATTCCAACACCTACTACTATTACCTGCAGGAGCATAAGGATGCGGTGTACCCCGAGCGGGAGATCGCCGTGGATGTAACGGATTTCCAGGTTGTTGCATCGGAGTATGTAGATAAGGCATCCGAAACCGGACTGTATCAGAACAGAGAAGGCTCCGAAAAAGGTGTTTACATTGAGGCGTTGGGCGAAAAGATCACCTTCCGCATTGATGTTCCCGAGAGTGGTATGTATGCTCTTGAGATGAAGTACTTTCCTCTGCTTGATAGCACAAGTAAAATTCTTTTCGGTGTTTACATCGATAACGAGATTCCCTTTATCGAGGCAAACAGCTGTGTTTTGAACCGTGTTTTCAAGAACGACCCTATCCGGTCCGATGAAAACGGTGACGACCTGCGTCCCCAGTCTCACCAGATTGGTCAGTGGAATCAACGCTTCCTGCTGGAGCAGACAGGTGTGTATGGCTCTCTGCATTTCTATCTGGAAAAGGGCCAGCGGGAAATCTCCTTGTGCTTTGACGGCACACCCCTGCTTTTGGAGGGTATGACCTTTAAGCAGGAGCCCTACATTATGTCCTATCAGGATTATGTCTCCATTTATAAGAAGAAAGGTCAGGATACCAAGGATGTTCTGAAGCTGTTCCAGGCGGAGGACTACTATCAGCAGTCCGACTCCACCCTGTGGCCCAGCGCAGATAAGTCCAGCCCTCTGACCCAGCCGTTTGAATACAAGAACACAAAGATTAACTACGGCGGCGGAACGCAGTGGAAGACCCCCGGCCAGTGGATCAGCTGGAAGATTGAGGCACCGGAGGACGGCTTCTATAATATTGGCATTAAGTATAAGCAGGGTTATCTGGACGGCTTGTTCAGCTCCCGCAAGATATACATTGACGGCGAGGTTCCCTTTAAGGAACTGAGCGCGGTGCGGTTTAACTACGCTTCCACTTGGCAGAATATGCTCCTTGGTGACGGCAATGAAGCCTACAGCATTTATCTGACCAAGGGTGAGCATATTATCACCATGGAAAATGTGGTCGGCGATATGAACAGCACAATGAGTGTGCTGCAGACTGTGGTAGCCAACTTAAACGACCTGTACTTAAAAATCATTATGATTACCAGTAGTAACCCCGACCCCTACCGTGACTACTATCTGGAGAAGCAGTTGCCTGAACTGCCTGAGGAGTTTAAAAAGAACGCAGCGCTTCTGGCTGAGGAAGCAAAGCGTCTGGAGACTGTCGTTGGCACTAAGGGTGCTGAGAACGCCTACTTTGAAGACGTGGCTTTCAACCTGGAATCCTATGGTGAAAATATTGTTGACCTGACCTTTAAGGACAGACTGACCAACTTTAAAAACGATATTAATGGCTTGAGCGCCAAGGTGTCTTTGTATCAGGAGCAGGCTCTGGATATCGACTTCATCGCTCTGGTTTCTGCCAACAAGGAAATGCCCAAGACAACACTGGGTGTCTGGGAATGGATTGTATATCAGGTAAAGAGCTTTACATCCTCCTTTGGTTTTACAAAGGAAAAGGCGACAGAAGAGAATTCCATTCGGGTTTGGGTCGGCGGTGGTATCGACCAGTATGAGATTCTGAAGAATATCATAACTGACGAATTTACCCCCAAGACCGGTATTCACGTGGATCTGGAGCTGTCTCAGGCATCTCTTGTTAACGCCCTTGCCTCCGGTATTGGCCCCGACGTTATGCTGAACGTTACCTCCGGCACAGTTGTGAACCTTGCCCTGCGTGGTGCGGTTATTGATTTAAGCCAGTTTGACGGCTACTGGGAACTCCTTGACCAGTACGTAGAAGGTGCGGAGATTCCCTTTATGTTGGAGGGCAGATACTATGGTATGCCCAATACCAACGGCTGTAATGTTATGTTCGTCAGAACAGATATCTTTGAAAATATGGGCCTCAAGGTACCCCAGACTTGGGACGATATGTACGATGTGGCACAGGTTCTGCAGCGCTACAATATGGAACTTGGCTCTGCAGCATCCTTTGACAACCTGCTGTATCAAAATGGCGGTTCCTATTTCGATGACGAGCTGACTAAGGTTGTATTTGATGAAGAAGTGGCAATTGAAGCACTGATTCAGCACGCCGAATTCTTTACTAAGTATGGCTTCCCCAAGGCGTATGATTTTGTTAACCGTTTCAGAACCGGTGAAATGCCTATTGGTATTACCGCCTATTCTGCATATACCAACATGAAGTATACTGCTCCTGAAATCAGTGGTCTGTGGGAAATGTACCCTATGCCTGGCACGGTAAAGGAAGATGGTTCTATTGACCGTACCCAGATGGACCAGACCGGTGAAGGTGTGGTTATGCTCCGGGATGTGAAGAACAAAGATGCAGCTTGGGAATTCATCAAGTGGTGGTCCGATCACACGATTCAGACCAGATATGCCAATGATGTGGAAGCTGCACTGGGCATCTCTGCCAGATATTCCTCTGCAAACCTGCTGACCCTGCGTGCCCAGGGCTGGACTGCTAAGGAGCTGTCAGTTCTGGAGAGCCAGTTTGAGTGGCTGAAATTTATCCCCATCGTTCCCGGTAACTACTATGTCAGCCGCGGTCTTACAAACTCTATCCGTGGTGTAATCGACAGAGGCGAAAATGCCCGCGAACTGTTGACAGAGTGGACCATAAAGATTAACGATGAGATTCTCAGAAAGAGAAATGAATTCTACAAGAACAATCCGGAAATGAAAGGATGAAGACGATGAGTCGTACTAAGAAACCTTACAGGTTAAAAACATCGTTTAAGCAGGCGTACGCAGAGCGCTCCAGCTATATGATGATCGCGCCGTTTATGATTGCGTTTATCATCTTTACTGTGGTGCCTGTTCTTGCAGCAATTGCCTTGAGCTTTACAGACTTTAATATGCTGCAGACCCCCAATTTTGTTGGTTTCGATAACTATAGAACACTGTTTTTGAACGACGATGTCTTCATTATCGCCGTAAGAAACACACTCATTCTGGCATTTATTACCGGCCCGCTCGGCTATATTGCCTGCTTTATTTTCGCGTGGTTCATTAACGAGCTGCCTAACCGGGTACGTGCGGTTATGACCCTGGTGTTCTATGCACCCTCCATTTCCGGCGGTGTGTTTACCATCTGGACCTACATTCTCAGCGGTGACCGTTACGGTGTGCTTAACGGTGTGCTGATGAAGCTGGGTGTCATTGACTCTCCGATTTTGTGGCTACAGGATACAGACTTTATGATGGCCAGCGTGATTGTTGTTCAGCTGTGGCTGAGCTTGGGCACCAGCTTCCTGTCTTTCCTGGCAGGCTTTAAGACGGTGGATACCACACTGTATGAGGCAGGTGCCATCGACGGTATCCATAACAGATTCCAGGAAATCTGGTTCCTGACCATTCCCCAGATGAAGCCTCAGCTGCTGTTCGGTGCGGTTATGCAGATTTCCGGCTCCTTTGCGGTAGGCTCTGTACCGGCAACACTGTGCGGCAACCCCTCTGTTGACTATGCAACCCATACCATCATCAACCACATTGATGACTATGGCGGAGTCAGATATGAGCTGGGTTATGCCTGTGCAATCAGTACAGTCTTGTTGATGGTTATGCTCCTTGTCAATAAGGTCATCAATAAGGTTTTGGTTGAGGAATAGGAGAGAGATTATGAAGAGAATACGCATACATAAACAATTAAATCGCTCCCATTTCGGCAACTTTATGGTCTTCTTTATGCTGGTGCTGGTGGGTATGTTTATGGGCCTGCCCCTGTACTACGCAATCATTCAGTCCTTTAAGCCTGTTGAAGAGCGTTTCATTTTCCCGCCCAGATTCTACGTGGTTAACCCCACAGGTGACAACTACACACAGCTGTTCCAGCTGGTGTCCGACCTGACAGTTCCTTTCAGCAGATACCTGTTTAACAGTATTTTTATCAGTATTGTCAGTACCGGTGTCGGTGTTTTGATTGGCGCTATGGCAGCATATCCCTTTGCAAAAAAGAAGTTCCCGGGAAAAAATGCCCTGTGGAAGCTGATTATGCTGACGCTGCTGTTCTCCGGCGGTGTTACCTCCTTGCCTGCTTACATTATCAAGGCAAAGCTGGGCTTGATCAACACCTATTGGGTTTTGATTCTGCCCTCCCTGGCCTCTACACTTCATATGTTCCTGCTGCGTCAGTTTATGCTGCAGATTCCGGACTCCCTTCTGGATGCGGCAAAGCTGGACGGCGCAACCGACTTCGGTATATTTATGAACGTGATTATGCCCAACGTAAAGCCTGCGTGGATGACCGTTATGGTTCTATCCTTCACCAGCATTTGGAATGCAGGCTCTGCTGGCGTCATCTTCAAGGAAGAACTGAAGCTGTTGCCCACGGCGCTTAGCCAGATTATGGCCGGCGGTATTGCCCGTTCCGGTGCAGGCTCCGCATCGGCTGTGCTTCTGATGATTCCTCCGATTGTGTCCTTTGTTCTGACCCAGAGCAAGATGCTGCAGACAATGGCGCACTCCGGAATTAAGGACTAAACACCAGGTTTACAATGAAGTGAGGTGTATACATGAGAAAGTCAATACTATGCCTGTTATTGGTTGCATTGCTCGTGGTGTCTTCCTCCGGAATGTTGGTCAGCGCGGCTCAGCCGGATAGAACCTATACCTATGAGGATGGAACACCTGCACCCTCAACCAATGCTTATCAGGTAAAAATTGTCGTGGACGAATCCATTATGGGCACTACACGACTGAATAAACCCACAGATCTTTTCGTGGATAACAACGATAACATTTATATTCTTGATGCAGGTAACGCCAGAATTTTGATTCTTGACAAGAACTATAAGTGCATCAAGGAATTGTCTGAGTTCAAATACAAGGGTGAGCCGCTCACCCTTGCAAAGGGCGCGGAAGGCCTGTTCTTCCGTGACCAGAACCAGCTGCTCTACATTGCCGATACCTTGAACGACCGGATTGTTGTGTCCGATCTGGACGGTAATGTTGTCAGGGTGCAGGAAAAGCCTGTTGACGAACTGTTGGATCCCACCGTACCTTACAAGCCCAGTAAAATTGTTGTTGATAATATGGGTATTATGTACGTAACATCCGGCAATATCAACACTGGCGCTCTGTTGGTGGACAGTGCGAACAACTTCCTTGGCTTCTACGGCACCAACAAGCTGAAGCTGACTGCGGCGATGCAGATGGAATATTTCTGGCGGAGCATTTTGTCCTCCAAGATGGTTGAGCAGTCCGCTGAGAGCTTCCAGCCCGTGGAATTTAACAACCTTTTCTGGTCTGAAGACAGATTCGTCTACACGGTTTCCCCTGTGGTGGAATCCGTTGCATCCCCCATTTCCAAGCTCAACGCTTTGGGCAATGACGTGTTCCCCCAGTCTATCGATATCTACACCTTAAAAGATACCAGAAAGATTGAAAGCATCGTTCTTTCCGATATCACTGTGGATAACGAGGGTGCGATTACCGTTGTTGACCACGCTACCGGTCATTTGTACCAGTACGATGAGGGCTGCAACCTGCTGGCTGTCTTTGGCGGTACCGGCTACCAGAAGGGTCTGTTTTCAATGCCCGTATCTTTGGAATGTGACAGCAATAACAGCTTGCTCGTTCTGGATGCCGGCAAGAATACCATTACGGTTATGGAGCAAACCTTCTACGGTAAGATGATTCGCTCGGCAAATTACCTGTATAACCAGGGCCTGTATCAGGAATCCATTGAGCCCTGGATGGAAGTACTCAGAATGAACGCAAACTATACACAGGCCTACGCAGGCTTGGGTAAGGCGTACATCAGTATGGGCGAGTACGAACAGGCTATGGAATACTTCAAGCTGGGCAATGACCAGGAAGGCTACGCCGAAGCAAAGGCCCTCCTTCGTGATGAGAAGATTCGTGCCAATTTTGGTTACGTTGCTTTGGGCGTAATTCTGGTACTGATTTTCATTCTCGGTTATGAAGCTATCATTGATTTCGTGTCCAGAATCTACTGGCGCATAAGAAAGTAAAGGGGTGAGATGTTATGAAACGTACAGGATTTGATACTATGAGCCCCTATCTGTATCCCTTTTATATTTGCAGACATCCCAGGGATGGTTTCCTCGAATTAAAGGCCAACAAGAAGGGTTCTGCCACAGTTGTTCTGATTACTGTTTTGTTGTGGCTGATTGTGGAACTGTTCTACCGTGTTGCAACGAGCTTCGATATGAACGGATTTAAGGCCGAGGATACCAGCTTGCTTCGTACTGCGATGGTTACCGTCATTATGTTTGTGATGGTTTGTCTGTCCAACTGGTGTATTTGCACTCTGATGGACGGAAAGGGAAGATTATTCGATATTTGTGTAGTAGCCGCAAATGCGCTTGTACCTTACATTATCGTACGCTTCCTCACCACGGTGCTTAGCTGGGTATTGGCCGGTGAAGAGCAGGTCTTCTTAACCTATGCGGTGGTTGTATCTGAGATTTGGGGCTGTATGATTGCATTTAGCGGCTTGCAGGAAATTCACGAGTATTCCTTCCTGAAGACGATTTATGCGATCGTGCTCACAATCGCCTGCCTGATTATCATGTTCTTCCTTGCGCTTATGCTGCTGATTCTGTTTGAACAGCTGTACACCTTTATTGAGACAGTTGCGTTCCAGCTCAGGTATTAACATGATTGAGGGGAATGGAGAATACAATGAACATAAATGATTTATTTTGGAAATGGAAGCGGATCATCCGCAAAAACAGGGAGACGATTTCCCGTACAATCAGTATTGTCCTGATTGTTGCATTGGTAGCGGCTCTGGGCTATGCTGCGGTGAGTATTATCAAAGAGGATGCCCGAAGAGAATTAATCGCCAACCAAGAGAAGGACGATACCACAATTAAGACCGACAAGAAGAAGGATTACGGCGAACCCGGATTCAATCAGGTTGCGGCAAACGATAAGCTGGTTCTGTATGCCGATTTTACCACCGGTGAAATTATGGTGGAGGAGAAGGCATCGGGTATGAAGTGGTACTCCAACCCGCAAAACCGTGCCGACGACAAGCTGGCTACCATTAAATCCAGAGTGGATTCCCAGATTCACGTGAAATTTATGAATCTGGAAGACGGCGTCTTTATCGATATGGACAATAGCTCCGGAAGCATCAAAAAAGGCAGAATGGAGCATAAGCTGATTGAAAACGGCATTAAGTTTACCTTTGGTTTCCCCGTGGCAAACGTATATATCCCCGTGCAGTATACCCTGTGCGAGGACGGCTTCCAGGCGGAAATCGTAACCGATGAGATTGAAGGCGTAGGTGCCAATCCCTATATGGTGGATACCATTTCGCTGCTGCCTTATTTCGGCGCCGGCGATCTGGAGGACGAGGGTTATCTGTTTGTACCCGACGGCTCCGGCGCGCTGATCAATTTCAATAACGAAAAGCAGTCGACACAGCAGTATACCTCTCAAGTGTTTGATGTGAATCCCGCGATCGTTGTGCAGGACGCGCAGCCGGTTAGTGAATCTGTCAAGCTGCCTGTTTTCGGCGCCAAGTGCAATGACAATGCTTTTATCGGTGTGATTATTTCCGGTGAGGGCACCAGTAAAATCAGCGCCTCTACCAGCCGTAAGAGCAGCTCCTACAACCACGTGTATCCCATAGCTGTGATGCACGAATATAACTCCAAGAGAACGGAGAAAAATGCTGCTGCAACGATTGCCAGCCACAGTATCGATAAGAGTGAGAATCTGATGGACGGCAAGAATTACGCGGTTCGCTATTTCTTCCTGGAAGGGGAGCAGGCCAACTACACCGGTATGAGCCAGCAGTACAGAACCTTCCTGGAGCAGCGCAACCAGATCAAGGACTCTTCCTTGACAGACAAGAAATATGTCGTTCTGGATTTGATCGGTGCAGTCAGCATTAAAAAGTACGTTATGGGTATTCTGCGTCCTGTGGTTACCCCTATGACCACCTACAATGAGGTCTGCGAGATCGTTAAGGAACTGAAGTCCAAGGGTGTTGAAAATATCATTGTCAACTACATCGGCGCGATGGACAGTGGCCTAAACAACAAGATGTTCAATAAGGTGTCGGCTGAAAATGTTCTGGGTACGAAGAAAGAACTCCGGAATATGATTCAGTACCTGCAGGACGAGGGTGTGCTGCTGTTCCTGGAAACCAACCCTGTTGACATTTATGAAAACGGTAAGGGTTATTCCGAAAAGGGCGATACCGTAAAGACCTTCTTTGAACAATATGCCTACCAGTACAAGTATGATCTGGATTTAGGCAGCTACATTAAGGACTCAGGCTGGAATTTGCTGCGTCCCCGATTGGCGGCGGAGCTGTCTCAGAAGTTTGCTGAGTCTGCAGTCTCCTGGAATGTTAACCAGATTTCTCTGGCGCGTCTGGGCCAGGTGTTATACGCAAACTACGAAAAGGGCGACGAATACCTGTCCAGAACCTCTGCCCTGGATTTGTGGGATAAGACATTGAAGGACGTAAGTGAGAAGCTGGATTATATAATGTTCCACGGTGGCAATGCCTACTGTCTGCCTTACGCAGACGTGGTTACTGACATATCCGATTCTCACAGTAACTACGATATGGAAAACCGGAGCGTTCCCTTCTACCAGATGACCTTCCAGGACAGCATTCTGCTGACCGCAGCCGGCATCAATACCACTGTGGACTATGAATATGCATTCTTAAAGGCCATCGAAACGGGCTGCAGCCTGAAATACAACCTGATTCGCGGCGATGTTTCTCAGCTGGTAGGTACGGATTACAATACTATGGTTTCCTATTCCTACGACTACTGGAAAGACACAATCGTGGAAGAGTATACCGCTATGCAGGAGGCAGTATCCCAGCTGGCAGGAAAGAAGATTGTAGGCCACGAATATCTGACGGACGATGTTACCGTTACGGTCTATGATTCTGCAAAGGTGATTGTCAATTACGGTGAAACGGCATACACCTATGAAGGCAACGAAATCGGAGCAAGGGATTATCTGATCCTTTCGGGAGGCGCACAATGAAAAAGAAAAGATACCATAAATTATTAACGCCAACTGATAAAACAGGTCTGCTGTTTGTGCTGCCCTTTATTATCGGCTTTATATGGCTGTTTATGAAGCCGCTGATTGAATCCCTGCGGTACACCTTCCATAGAGTTACCGTCGGTCCCGACGGCTTGCTTCTGGATCCCATCGGATTTGAAAACTGGGAATATATGTTCAATGCGGATGCTGCGTTTGTCAAGTCGCTCTTTACAATGGCATCCGGTATGTTAGTGCAGATTCTGGTGATTATGTTCATCAGTATCTTCCTGGCTGTCCTGCTGGTTGATAAGTTCCCCGGTCGTTTGTTCTTCCGTACTGCATTGTTCCTGCCGATGATTTTCGGTGCGGCTGTGCTTATGAAGGCCTTCCATAATTTCGGCGGTGACAAAATAATGATTAGCGGAATGCAGGCCGATACTGAGCTGACCGGTTTTGTTAAGGACATTATCGCCAGCTTCGGTGTGCTTGCGCCGGTGATTGAAAGGTTCACGCAATATTCAGGTACACTGTTTAATCTCCTTTGGAGCATCTCATTGCAGATTATCATCTTCATCATCGGCCTACAGGCGATTCCCAGCCACCTGTACGAGGTTGCCAAGATGGAGGGCGCTACCAAGTGGGAGACCTTCTGGAAGATTACCTTCCCGCTGCTTACCCCCAGCATTCTGCTGTGCCTGATTTACTCCATCATTGACTACTTCAACTCCAGCACCAATTCCATCGTTATGCTGATTGACACGAATATGATTGGCCGTCTGGACTACGCCTGTACCCAGAGCTGGGCATACTCCGTGATGATTTTCGCACTGGTGCTGATTGTCAATGGTATTCTGTCCAGAAAGATTATTACATTGGATTAAGGAGGATAAAAGTCAATGAATAAAAGTAGCTTATTGTCAAAATCGCTGGCTTCCCATCTTGGATCCTTCCTGTATAAGATCTTTCGCTACGTTTTGCTGTTGGGCGTCAGCTATATTGCCCTTTTTCCGTTGATCAAAATGGCTTCCACAGCGCTGTCCCTGGCAGAGGATAACTTCAATGGTGTGTCTGGCTACATTCCTGAAAATCCCACCTTCCAGAACTTTATCAACTGCCAGCAGTATTTTGACTTCTTCAAGCACGCAAAGGTTACGGTTCTGATTTCCGTTACCAGCACCATTGTTTCCGTGTTTGTGTGCTCCTTGATTGGTTACGGCTTGGGAAGATATAAGTTCAAAGGCAGCAATCTGGTGTATGCAGCGGTTCTGTTTACCGTTATTATGCCCATCCAGACTGCGCAGATTCCCTTGACCTACTACTACCGCTGGTTTGATTTCTTCGGCATTGGTCAGATTGTGGGCCTGTTTACCGGAGAGACCTTGACGGTCAATCTGCTGACCAATCTGGGCTGCTTCCTCATACCTGCGGTGTGCGGTGTTGGACTTAAGGCAGGTATCTTCATTTTCCTGTTCCGCCAGTTCTTTGCCGGTATGCCCAGAGATTTGGAAGAAGCTGCAAAGCTGGACGGCTGCAACCCCTTCAAGATTTACTGGAAGGTTATGCTGCCCAACATCATTCCTGTTCTGGTTACGGTTATTTTGCTGTCTATGATTTACTACTGGAATGACTCTCTGGTCTCCAGTATGGTAAGCTTGAAGGATACGCCCTTGATGGTGGAAATTGAAAAGCTTTCCAACGGTAACATTGGCGTGGATCAGCTCACCATCATTCGCAGAAGCGTTGAATATAACGCCATTCTGCTGATGTCCATTCTGCCTCTGGTTGCAGTGTTTGTTGTCTGCCAGAAGTTCTTTGTTGAATGTATGGACCGTTCCGGCAGCAAGGGCTAATATGTGGCGAAGATAACCGACACATCGCCGTATTCTTGTGCATATTGTATAAAAGAATAGGGGAGAAGAGGTTATCAGAATAAAAAATAGTTATAAATTTACTATTGCGAGAAACAGGAATTATTTGCTATAATAGGTACGTACATAGGGTATGTACCTGTTATTGCAAGAAAAAAATATTAAATTAATAAAAGGAGCGAATGTTATGAAGAGATTAGTAGCAATGCTGCTGGTTCTGTGTATGGTATTCAGCTTCGCGGCTTGCGGAAAGCCCAGCGACAATACTGACCCCAGTGGCAACAGTGGCGACAACAAGAAGCCCAACGGTAGCGGCAGCCAGCAGATCGTGGAAGGCTTCGAAAACGCAGCCGATAACTACGAGGAAGGCAAGGACTATTCCGATGCCACCGGTAACGCCGGTGACAATGCTGACGGCAGCCAGGTTAGCGGCAACGAAATGGTCGGCAGCGGTTTCACTGAAAACAAGTTTGCCAACAACAACGACCTGATCAACCCCGCCTTTGCGGGCAAGACCATCCAGGTTTACGGTTGGTCCAGCGCCCAGTATGACGATATCGAAGATATGGGTGAGGGCGACTACGTATGGATGATGCGTGCAGCCATCGACGAGTGGGCTGCAATGAACCAGGTTAACGTGGTGTTTGAGGGCGACTATGACCAGAACACCATTCTGGGCGCCATCAATAACGGCGAAAAGCCCGACCTGCTGCTCCACTGCAACAAGTTCCCTGTCTGTGCAAGTATGGGTATTACCAGAGCACTGACTGATGCAGAGTACGCAATGTTCTCTGATATCACCGGCAGCACTTATGTTGATATGCTCAACTACAAGGGTGTTTCCCACGGCATTCAGTACCCCTGGGCAGGTAACACCCTGTTCTATTACAACGCGACTCTGTTTGAGACCTATGGTGTCAAGTCACCCAAGGAGTACTATATGGAAGGTACCTGGACCTGGGACAATATGCAAAAGTGCTTCCAGGAGATTGCCCGCGACTTAGATAACGACGGCAAGCTCGACATCTACGGCAGCAGCACCTCCTACGGTAATATCACTACTCCTTATCAGCTGAAGGAAAATAACGATGGCACTTTGACCTCTCTGATCAGAACTTCGCCCCAGTACAGAAAGTATCAGGAAATCTGGTACGATGGTAAGACCCTGTCTGGGTGGTGTGGCACGAGTAATACCTGCAGAGTTACCTCTTATCCCCGTCCTGCTACTCACTGCGGCGACGCTGAATGGTACTACTTTGGCCACATAAACGCAACACTGGTCAATGGCGATAATATTCAGACTATCCCGTTCCCTGTATACGACACCGCTGACCCCGTCCGTTACGTACAGTATTCTCAGAACTTTATGTCCGTTTTCTCTTCCTGCGATGAGACAGAAGCTACTTTGGCTCTGATGGCATACATTCTGCGTGTTGGTATGCGGTATATGTCTGACTGCTCTCTGGGTATGTACGAGTGCAACTACGAGGGTATTCGTGGCGCATCCGTTTACAGCAAGGGCTGGAAGGAAAACTTCGCTATTACCATTGCTGACAGACAGGAGCAGTTCGACGAGATCGACAACTGGGACCAGGAGTGCTACGATAAGATGATCAAGGACATCTCCAGCGCCAAGGGCTACATCGGCAGAAGCTATGCCGGTACTGCCTATAAGGCTCCCGATACGGAAGGTCTGCCCCCCGCATCCAGCCTGCCTTTGATTGCACAGGCACACGAGGCTTGGGTTACCACCTACAACGGCCTGTACGCAAACTAAGCAATCTATTATAATCGAAGCGGTCGAAGGACCGCTTCGATTTTTTATGTCTGAGTGCGGAAAATAATTGAAAAATAAGCACTTTTTGGGTTGCAAAACTGGGGTGGTGTGTTATAATGACCCCGAGGGTAGCCCCCATAAAAATACAATTCTACAATATACCCTTTACTTACAAAGCAGGAGGATATTAAGATGGAAAAGAAACTCTATAATGCGGATATTATTACGTTGGACGGCCGTATGGACGAGCCGGTGTGGCAGGAACTGCCGGAGTATACGGATTTTCGCAAATTGGTAAAATTCGGCGGTGGACTGGCAGAGGAGCGGACTGCCTTTAAGATTTTGCCTTGTGAGGATAGAATCATTGTAGGTGTCAAGTGCTACGAGCCCCGTACAATGGACCACCTGATTGCCACTCAGCACAGCAAGGCGATTTTTGGATCTCATCACGTGGAGCTGTTCTTCTCTCCGGCAGGCACGTCCTATGAGTTTTATCAGTTTGCTGTCTCTGTGGATGAGAGAATGGATGCCTACTACTATGCCGAAAGCGGCAATATCCAGCCGGACCCCTATGCTCCCGACTGGAAATGCGCTTCCTACATCGGCGATGGCTTCTGGTCTACAGAGATTGAGATTCCGCTGTCCTCTTTCTATATGACTCCCCACACCAGATGGAGCGATAAGTGGCTGATGAATGTGACCCGTTGCCGTATCTCAGAGGAGGACCATTCTCACTATAGCTCCTGGTGCCGTCTTCCCAACGGCTTTCTCCAGTCTACTGGCTACGCATCTGTTACCGGTTTCCCCGTGCGTCCAAAGGAGGACGATTTGTGGATGACTGCTGTGCTGGCAGATTTGGAAGGCCAGAATGAACAGGGTTATTTCGGCAACCTGATTGTTAAGACAACCAATGCTGCAGCAGGGGAGTACCGCCTTGAGACGGACTACACTGAGCCTGCAAACGTAACGCTTGCGGCCGGTGATAACGTACTGTCTGTACCTTGTCAGCTCCCCGAAGAGGGCCGTGTCAAAATGTCCGTTTCTCTGATTCGTATCAGCGACGGTAAGGTTTTCAAGCGCTACTATCCCACCTGGGTAAAGTACGAGCCCATCAAGATTACCTTTACACTGCCCGAGTACCGAAACAATTTCTACCCCGGACAGGACTGCTCCAAGATTGTGGGTAAGGCAATTTCTGCCAAAGCAGTTACCCTTAAACTGGAGGGTCCCGGTATCGAAACCCAGACCAAGACCCCCGATGCTGACGGCAATTTCACCTTTGAGACCCCGGGCTTTGCATACGGCGATGCATTCCTCACCGCCACCATCGACGGCTATGAGACCAAAAAGAAAATTCGCCGTCTTGCACCCCGCAATCATATGATGACGTGGATTTCCGGTGGTAACATCATTGTCAACGGCAAGGCGGTACTGCGCCGGAATGTCTATGGAACCTTTGACAGAGCCAGCATTGTTTTTGAACGCAAGGTCATGAATGACAATCTGTCCGAAACCCGTCAGTTTACTCAGGTGTCGATACTGCCTCACAGAGTCAATAAAACCAGTGAGCAGGAGGGCGGTGAGGCACTGCAGGATCGTATGCCCAGCGAGGAAACTCTGCGGGTAATTGACGAAATTATGGAAAGCGTTAAGGATAAGGAGTTCACCCACTACTACATTCAGGATGAGCCGGAGTGCCGTCAGGTTTCCACGGTCTATATGGAGCATTTCTACAATTACATTGCGGAAAAGGATCCCTATCACGTAATTTGTATGTCCTCCCGGGCAGCCGGTGAGTTTGTGAATGCAGCTGACTGGATTGAGACCCACCCCTACATCAACCCCTATATCAGCGAAGACGGCAGCCGTAAATACGGTCGCGACTTTAACACAATGGGTAAATATGTGGACGATATTGCACTTTTGAACAGACCCGATAAGTGTATCGGTCTGCTGCCCGGTGTCCACGCTGAAAAGTACCACTCTTTGACGTTTGATTATCCCACCTTTGATGAGTATGTGTGCCACGTTTGGGCAATGATGATTCGCGGCGGCAAGTCCATCTGGCCCTATGCCTTCCATCATTATAACGAGCGTTCCTACATCTATGAGAGCCTTAAGTATATCTTCTCCTCCTTTGAGGCGTTGGAGGATATTCTGCTGTTTGCCAAGCGCACCACGCTGGTCAAGACCCCGGAATACGAGGCAGTGCATTACGATTACAACGGCGAGAAGATGTTCGTGCTGGTAAACCTCTCTACAGAGCCCCAGAAGGTTACTCTTGAGGGAATCGAGGGTAAGTGGCATAACTTCCGTCACATCGGGGAAATTACCGGCAACACTTTTGAGTTAAAGCCCCTGGAGGTTGTCATCGGTACCAGCGAAATCCGCGACCTGGGTATGACTGTATACGAAGATCTTATGGCGAAGATTGAAAAGCTGGAGTACGAGCGTACCCACACCGGCAGTCTGCTGTTTGGTCACGAAGGGGATATGGAGATTACCCTTTCGAAAAAGACCTGTTGTTTCTCCAGAACCTACAGCCTCTTTGACGGTGTCCGTGACAATATGGGCGTGCGTCTGTACGGTGAGGGCGAGAAATTCATCGAATTGGATTTGACCAAGTTCCGCCCCAGCTTCCGTAAAATTGTTATGCACGGCAACGAAGTGTCCGGTATGAAGGTCAAGGTGCGTAACGGCGGCGAGCTTTCCGTGCCTGCAATCAGCAAGCAGGGAAAAATCAGCAAATTCTGCTATACTGTTGAGCTGGAAGAAGCCATCAGCCCTGAATGCCTGCGTCTGGAATACGATTTTGACAAGACAAGGGTAGAACTGTTTGAAATTGAAGTTTTCTAATGCATTTATCCCCAAAATCGGACGATACCTTGGTGTCGTCCGATTTTTTTGCGAAAGAGAAAGATAACGATGGATTTTTTTGGCTGAATGTGTTATAGTTATCTATATAAAATCGAAAAGAAGGCGTGAGAATAATGACAAAAATCGATATATATTCCGGCTTTTTGGGTGCCGGCAAAACAACCCTCATTAAGAAAATGATTCAGGAGCACTATGCCGGTCAGAAGCTGGTACTGATTGAGAACGAATTTGGCGAAATCGGTATCGACGGCGGTTTCCTGCAGGACGCCGGTATCAATATTACCGAGATGAACTCCGGCTGTATCTGCTGCACGCTGGTGGGCGATTTCGGCAAGGCGCTGACGCAGGTAATTGCCCAGTACGCACCCGACCGGATTGTGATAGAGCCTTCCGGTGTGGGCAAGCTGTCCGATGTGGTTGCTGCGGTTGAAAAGGTGACCACCGAAGACGTAACCCTTGGCTGTAAGGTAGCTGTTGCAGATGCCGGTAAGGTAAAGGTCTATATGAAGAACTTCGGTGAGTTCTACAACAACCAGATTGAAACGGCGGATGCCATTATCCTGTCCCGCACAGACAGCATTTCTCAGGAAAAGCTGGATGCCGCGATGGCGCTGCTCCGGGAACACAACCGGGAGGCGGTTATTGTCACAACCCCTTGGGCGCAACTGACGGGCAATCAGCTGATGGAGGCAATGGAGGGAAAATCCAAGGTCTCCGCCGATTTGCATACGCTGGAGCAAGAGCATCACCACCATCACCATCACGAGGGTGAGCACTGCTGCTGCGGCCACCACCACGAAGAGCATCATCACGACGACCACCACTGCTGTAGCCACCACCACGAAGAGCATCATCACGATGATCACCACTGCTGCGGCAACCACCACGAGGAGCATCATCACGATGACCACCACTGCTGTGGCCACCACCACGAGGAGCACCATCACGATGACCACCATTGCTGCGGCCACCACCATCACGAGCATCATCACGAACACGGCGAGCATTGCTCCTGCGGTCACGACCACCACGCCGACGAGGTGTTCACCGCTTGGGGCGTGGAAACCCATAAGCGCTTCACACCCGACGCAATCCGCCACGCCCTGAATGTGTTGGACAGTGGCACTTGCGGCACAGTGCTCCGTGCTAAGGGCATTGTTGCGGCGGAGGACGGCAGCTGGCTTCACTTTGACTTCGTTCCCGGTGAGATTGACCTGCGTACCGGCGCAGCGGCTGTCACCGGCAAGCTGTGTGTGATTGGCAGCGACTTGAAGGAAACCGCGGTTGCGGAATTGTTTGGAGTGTAATATGGCGCAGATTCCCGTTTATGTATTCACCGGATTCTTAGATTCCGGCAAAACGAAATTTATTCAGGAAACCTTGGAAGACCCCCGCTTCAATGCCGGCGAGCGGACACTGCTGCTGGTGTGCGAGGAAGGGGAGGAGGAGTACGACTTTTCCGCTTATCCCCACCAGAATGTCTTTTTAGAGGTGGTTGACCAGCAGACGGTTACCACCAAGCAGCTGAAGGAGCTGACCAAGAAGCATAAAATTCAGCGGGTGGTTGCTGAGCTGAACGGTATGTGTATGGTGGGCGACCTGTACAGCCGCTTTCCCGACGATTGGGTGGTTGCTCAAGAGGTGATGTTTGCCGATTCTACCACCATTATGGCCTACAATGCCAATATGCGGAATCTGGTTATGGACAAGCTGGTAGGCGGTCAGATGGTTGTTTTCAACCGCCTAACACCCGGTCAGGACACAATGCCCTTCCACAAGCTGGTGCGGGCAGCCAATCGGAAGATGGATATTCTTTATGACTATACAGACGGCACAACGGCCTACGACGAGATAGAAGACCCGTTACCCTTCGACATCAACGCGCCGGTGATTGCGGTTGCCGATGATGACTATGCCCTCTGGTATCGGGATGTGACGGAAGAGCCGCAAAAATACGACGGCAAAACTGTCAAATTCAAGGGCCAGGTGGCACTGCTGCGGCGGGAAAAGGACGGAATGTTTGCTCCCGGCCGGTTTGTGATGACCTGCTGCGCAGACGACATTCAGTTCTGTGGCGTACCCTGCCGTTATGAAAAGGCAAAGGCGCTGGAGCCCCGTTCGTGGGTAACTGTGACGGCAACCATTAAGGCAGAAAAGCACGTGCTGTACCAGGGCGAGCTTGGCCCGGTGCTGACTGCCGTGGAGATTCTGCCGGCAGAGCCGGCCCAACCGGATGTAGCGACATTTTAAGTTGAGTTTTTAAGGAAAGGAGCGGCCTATGTATCAGCCTTTGGCAGATTTGTTGCGGCCGGAAACATTGGACGACGTTTTCGGTCAGGAGCATATTCTCGGCTCCGGAGCGGTGCTGCGCCGCTTGATTGATTCGGGAAAAATTCCCAATATGATTTTCTACGGTCCCAGTGGTACAGGCAAGACCACGGTGGCAAACATCATTGCCAAGCAGACCAACCGTACCCTCTACCAGCTCAATGCCACTACTGCCTCCACTGCGGACATCAAGAACATTGTGGCGCAGCTGGATACGCTGATGGCACCCAACGGTGTGCTGCTGTATCTGGATGAGATTCAGTCCTTCAATAAAAAACAGCAGCAATCGCTGCTTGAGTATATTGAAAACGGCAAAATTACGCTGATTGCCTCCACCACGGAAAATCCCTATTTCTACGTTTTTAACGCCATTTTAAGCCGTTCCACCGTGTTTGAATTCAAGCAGCTGTCACCCGGTGCGGTGCTGCAGGCTGTGAATCGGGCGGTAGGTTTTCTGGAGAAGAGAACAGCCTTAAAAGCCGCCTGCGAAGAGGGCGCGCTGGAATACATTTCCTCCGCCTGCGGTGGTGACCTGCGTAAAGCGCTCAATGCCGTGGAGGTACTGTTCTCAGCGGGTGTACCCGAGGGTGACACCTTGAAGCTGACCCTGGAGGACGCCAAAGCCGTCACCCAGAAGAGCGCTATGCGGGCAGACCGGGACGGCGACAGCCATTATGATCTGCTCTCAGCCCTGCAAAAATCCATTCGCGGCTCCGACCCGGATGCAGCCTGCCATTACTTAGCAAGGCTATTGGAGGTTGGGCAGATGCAGTCTGCCTGCCGGCGACTGATGGTGATTGCGGCGGAGGATGTGGGTCTTGCCTATCCGATGATTATTCCCATTGTGAAAGCCTGTGTGGATATGGCGCTGATGCTGGGAATGCCGGAGGCACGGATTCCTCTGGGAGACGCAGCGGTGCTTATGGCGACCAGTCCCAAATCCAATACCGGCCACGTGGCGCTGGACAGCGCCCTTGCGGATATTCGCAAGGGAAAAGGCGGAGATTTCCCCCGCCATTTGCAGAATATGCACGCCGATACCTATACGATGGAGCGGGAACAGGGTTACCGCTATCCCCACGATTATCCCAACAGCTGGGTCAAGCAACAGTATCTGCCTGACGAGCTGGTAAATACCCGCTACTACAACTATGGCGATAATAAGCTGGAGCAGGCGGCAAAGCAGTATTGGGCCGCCATTAAGGGGGAGTAGTATGGATATTCAAATTGGGGATATTCTGACTATGAAAAAGGCACACCCCTGCGGTGAAAAACAGTGGAAGGTACTCAGAACCGGCGCAGATTTCAGGCTGAAATGCTTAGGCTGCGGACACGAGCTGATGATACCCCGATTCAAGGCGGAGAAAAATATCCGCCACGTACAAAAGAATTCCTCGACAGAATGAAACGGCAGCCGAGATAATCGGCTGCCGCCTTTTTTGTTTTGTCCATAGGGCGGGTAGAAACCCATACGGGGGAAGGGGGAATGTGTAGGGTAAAGCGCTTCCGCAACCGACGGGATTTTTTGCAGTGGTATTTTATACTAATCCCGCGGACAGGGGGTGGGCAAATGCGGGCATATGCAGGCGGTGTGTTCCTGCTGAGTTTCCTGGTAAACATTCTTCTGCTGATTGGCGCGTCACGGCTGTGCGGTTACTCCGTCAGACCACTAAGACTGGTTGTCGCAGGGACGCTGGGCAGCCTGCATGGAAGTGCTTGCCTGTTGCCGGGATTTGCTTTTCTGGGCAATGTTTTCTGGCGTGTGGTGAGCCTTGGTGGTATGGCGGTGGTTGCATACGGTCTATCCTTTAGTGCTTTGCGCAGAGGACTTGCCTTTGCAGTACTGTCCCTTGCGCTGGGCACTGTGGCATCAAGCGCAGGAAGGGAAGGCGTTGCGGGGATTTTGCCGATTGCCGGCGTGCTGTGCTTGCTGTGCTTTTTAGGTTGCAGACGCGGCGCGCGTTACATTCCGGTGGAACTTGTCTATGGACAAAGACAGCTGCATTTAACCGCTCTGCGGGATACGGGCAATACCCTGCGTGACCCCGTCACGGGACAGCAGGTGCTGGTGGTTGGCGCGGATGCGGCAGAGCGGCTGACGGGTCTGAGCCGGGCGCAGCTTCGCACACCGGTGGAATCGGTGCAGGCGCTGCCGGGGCTGCGGCTGATTCCCTGTCACACGGTAAACGGTCACGGTTTTCTGCTGGCGCTGCGGCTGCATAATGTAAAAATCGGCGCGTGGCGGGGGAGTACGGTGGTTGCTTTTGCACCGGAGCAATTCAGCCCCGACGGAACGTATCAGGCACTGACAGGAGGAGAATTATGAGGGAAAAGCTATTGGGTTTCTTTGTAAAAATCGGTTGGGTGCAGCAGGGAAGTGTCTATTATATCGGCGGTGCCGACATTCTGCCGCCACCCCTGAAAGGCGCTGATGAGCAGGAGGCACTGCTGGCTCTCGAACAGGGGGACGAGGCGGCTAAGCAGCTGCTGATTGAGCGGAATCTTCGGCTGGTGGTGTTCATTGCCCGCCGGTTTGAAAATACAGGTGTCAATTTGGAGGACTTGATTTCCATAGGCACCATTGGCCTGATTAAAGCAATCAACACCTACCGCCTGGACAAGAACATCAAGCTGGCAACCTATGCCTCCCGCTGTATTGAAAATGAAATCCTTATGCACATACGGAAAATTTCCTCCCAAAAGGTAGAGGTTTCACTGGATGAGCCAATTAATATGGACTATGACGGAAATGAGCTGCTGCTGTCGGACATTCTCGGGACGGAGGAGGATATGATTCTGCGCCCTATGGAGGACGATGTGGATTTATGTGTGCTACGGCAGGCGGTAAAGGAGCTGCCGGAGCGGGAACGGGAGATTGTGGTGATGCGTTTCGGCCTCTATGGTCATAAGGAATTGACCCAGAAGGAGGTGGCGCAAATGATGGGAATTTCTCAGTCCTATATCTCCCGTCTGGAAAAAAGAATTATGCTCAAGCTGCGAAAGGAATTGCTCCGCCAGACCAGCTGCGCATAAAATCCTTGAAAAGTCGCAAATTCTGTGTTACAATCCAAAAAAGTACATTTGTGAAAGGATTTGCGTGTATGGAGCGGAAAGAGGTTTCCAAGTCGGTATTGAAACGCCTGCCGGGCTACCTTGCCTATTTAAAGAGTATGCCCGCCGACAGCAGTGTGTATATTTCTGCCACCGCCCTTGCCAATGCGCTGGGAATGGGCGAGGTGCAGGTGCGCAAGGATTTGGCGATGGTCTCAGACGGTGGCCGTCCTAAAATCGGCTACCTCCGTGAGGCGCTTATGGAGGACATCAGCCAGTTTCTGGGTTATGATAATACCACAGATGCAATTCTGGTAGGTGCCGGCAAGCTGGGACAGGCGCTGCTGGGCTACAGCGGTTTTGATGCGTATGGACTGAACATTCTGGCAGCCTTTGATGCAAAACCGGTCAAAAGCAATGAGGGAAAACCCATTTTGCCTATGTCGGAGATGGAGAGCTTTTGCCGTGCCAATAAAATTCTTATGGGTATCATCACTGTGCCTGCCGAACAGGCACAGCAGGTGTGTGACCAGATGATTGCCTGCGGCATAAAGGCCATCTGGACCTTTGCGCCTGTCCATCTGGATGTGCCGGAAAATATTCTGGTACAAAACGAAAATATGGCAACCTCTCTTGCTGTGCTTTCTATGCACTTGCAGGCCCAAATTAAGGAGAAAAAATAACGGTTTTTACCCGCATCGGAAGCACCGGTGCGGGTTGCTTTTTTAACCAAAAAACGGAGGGTTTTTTTGTTGAAAACACCCGTAAAAATAAGGGGGGAAATGGTTGACAATACAGAATTAACTGGTAGAATGACAGTAAATAAAGACGTCCCTTTTTGAAAGACAATTTTCCGATTGGACGCTTGTTAACAAGGAGGAAATAGGATGGAAAAGAAGTTGTATCGTGCCGAAGATATAACTCTCGATGGTTGTATGAATGAGCCTGTGTGGAACGAGGTGCCCACTTACACCGATTTCCGACGTTTTAAGACCCACGGCGGTCAGCTCCAGCCGGAGAAGACCTACTTCAAGATTTTGCCTTGCGAGGACCGAATCTATGTGGGTATTAAGTGTATGGAGCCGGATATGGAGGAGGCGCTGAGCAATCGGTTTGCAAAAAACTCCTACGGCGCGATATCTGTGCAGCTGTTTTTCTGCCCCACCGGCAAATCCTTTGAGTTTTATCAGTTCTTTGTTGGTTGGGACGGCCAGAGAATGGCCCGTTTCTGCTCTGAGGGTGGCAACATTGAGCCGGACCCCTATGCACCTGTGTGGCGCGCAGAGACCTATACCGGTGAGGATTACTGGTCTGCCGAGATTGAGTTCCCCTTGAGTTCCTTTTATATGACCCCCAACGCCCAATGGAGTGACACCTGGCGGCTGAATATTTGCCGCAACCGAATCGGTCCTGGCGGCGGCACGATATACAGCTCCTGGGCGCCGTTGGAATTCAGATTTCTGGAGCCGGAGAACTTCCTTGCAATGGGTGGCTTCCCTGTTCGTGCTCTGGAGGATGACATCTGCATTTCCTCCGCAGCGGTGGAGGTGACAGAAAAGACAGAGGACGGCTATAAGGGTGTTTTGACTGTCCAGACCAACAATGCGGTGGCGGACGATTTCGTATTTACCACCAACTGCGGTGAGGAGAAACGGGTCAGCCTTGATATTGGCAATAACGAATTTACCACACCCTGCTTCTTTGCAGACCTTGGCCGTACGCCTGTCGAGCTGTCTCTGAAGCGGGTAAGAGACGGTGTGGAGTTTAAGCGCTTCTATCCTGTGCGTGTTCAGTATGAGCCGCTGGTAGTGCAATTGACGCTGCCCGAGTACCGCAATAATTTCTACCCCGGACAGGACTATTCCAAGATTGTGGGTAAGGTTATTACCCGGAAACCTGCCACCGTGCGTTTGGAGGGTCCCGGCATTCCTGCCCAAACGGTAACCCCCGATGCAGAGGGTAATTTCTCCTTTGACACACCCGATTTTGAAATCGGTGATGCCTACTTAACTGCCACCATCGATGGCTGTGAAATTACCAAGAAGATTCGTCGCCTTGCACCTACCGGTCATACTATGGCGTGGGTCTCCGGCGGTAATATCGTGGTGGACGGCGAGCCTGTGATTCCCCGCAAGATGTACGGCCCCGGCTACCGTGGCGGCGTGGCGTTCAACAACCGCTATGAAACCACCGAGCAGTACATCACTAAGAAATTCCGCCGTTCCTATGGTAGTGTTGCAGCAAAATTGTTGATTAAGGGCAGTGAAGCCTCCGGCGGTGAGGCCACGAAGGACATTATGCCCAGCGAGGAGATGTTTAGAAAGCTGGACGCCGTTATTGAGGCTAACCGGGATAAGGATTTTGTCTTCTATTATCTTTCCGATGAGCCGGATTATCGTGGCGTTTCACCCATTTATTTGAAGCATACCTATGAGTATATCATTGAAAGAGACCCTTACCACTTGGTTATGATTTGCTCCACCAGTCCGGCATTGTTCGTAGAGTGCTGCGACTGGATGCAGGCCCACCCCTATGTTATTCCCTACGTCAATGAGGACGGTAGTCGCGTCTATAAGCGGAAGGTGTGTCAGGTGGGACAGCATATTGACCAGGTTTCCAAGCTGAACAGACCGGATAAATGCATTGGTTTGCTGCCCACCTGCTATGCCTACAAGAGCTCTTCCAGACGGTATGACTATCCCACTCTTGACGAGATGTATACGCAGGTTTGGGCTGCAATGATTCACGGCGGCAAATCCCTGTGGCCCTATGCTTACCACGGTATGAATGACCGTCCCTGTATGTACGAGGGTATGCGCTACCTGTTCTCCAGCTTTATGGCGTTGGAATCCATCGTCCTCTTCGGTAAGCGCACCCAGTTGTTCTACTCCACGGAGGCTGAGGCGGTGCTGTATGAGCACGGCGACGAGAAGATGTTCGTTATCGTCAACTTCACCCAGCAGCCCCAGACGGTAGCATTGGACGGCATTGACGGCCAGTGGCACGAATTCCGCCGCAACCGAATGCTCAGCGGCAACACCTTTACTGTCTGGCCGATGGGAACCATTATTGCTACCAATACCCCCAAGGGTACGGATTTGCCCACCTACGATGAAGTGACGGCACTGATTGAAAAGGAAGAGTACCGCC
Organism: Faecousia sp.; assembly: GCA_045635645.1. Taxonomy (GTDB): domain Bacteria; phylum Bacillota; class Clostridia; order Oscillospirales; family Oscillospiraceae; genus Faecousia. The sequence goes on from JAZTWB010000087.1 coordinate 32,624, forward strand.
GTACTCACACCGGCAGTTTGCTGTTTGACCGCTTCGACGATATGAAGTTCAATGTATCGAAAAACCGCTTCCCGGACTACCTCAAGCTCTTTGACGGTATGCTGGACAATTTGGGTGTAGAGCTGTGCGACAAGGAGCAGAACTTCTTTGAGCTCGACCTGACCAAGGTGAAGCCTACCTTCAATAAGGTAGTCGTCTGCGGCTATCAGGTTGACGATTTGACCGTCAAGGTGAGAACCGGTGACACAGAAATTGTCCCCGCAGTTGCAGAGGTCATCACAGAAGAGTATGCGACAACTGTAATTCTGCAAGAGCCGGTTTCTCCCGAACACCTACGTCTGGAATTTGGCAGGGAGCTGGTTGAACTCTACGAAATCCAAGTATTCTAAGTTTAAGCAACAAAAATCCCTCCCGAAGGAATCGGGAGGGATTTGCTTTTGTGGTTATACACCCGGCTTAAAGCTGTCCTTCAAGCTGACGGAGCGGTTAAATACCAGATGTTCGGCTGTGGAGTCCTTGGAGTCGGGACAGAAGTAGCCCAACCGCATAAACTGATAGGATGCGGGTGCCTTTGCATTCTTCAGACTGGCCTCTACCTTACAGCCGGTGAAAATCTCCAGAGAATTGGGATTGAGACACGCCAGGAAATCCTTGCCGGAGGCGTCGGGGTCAGCGTCATCAAACAGATTGCTGTACTGCCGCACCTCTGCGTCGCAGCAGGTTTCGGCATCCACCCAGTGAATGGTTGCGCCCTTAATCTTCCGCCCGTCGGCAGGATCACCGCCCTTGGAGTCGGGATCGTAGGTGGCAAGCACTTCGGTGACGTTGCCGTTTTCATCCGTGACGCAGCCGGTACACTGAATCACGTACGCGCCCTTCAGCCGGCACTCCGGTCCGTTGGGGTACAGACGCTTGTACTTGGGAACAGGCTCGGACAGGAAATCGTCCGCCTCGATCCACAGATTCCGGGAGAAGGAGACCTTCCGCGTGCCGTCCTCGGGACGGTTGGGATTGTTCTCAATCTCAAATTCCTCACTCTGACCCTCGGGGTAGTTGGTGATTGTCAGCTTAACAGGCTTAATGACGGCCATCACCCGCTGAGCGGTTTCGTTCAGATCCTCACGGAGACAGTGCTCCAAGAAGGCATACTCAATGGTGTTGGGGGATTTTGCCACACCCACCCGGTCGCAGAAATTGCGGATAGAGGCAGGGGTATAGCCACGGCGGCGCAGACCGCACAGTGTGGGCATACGGGGGTCGTCCCAGCCGGAAACACGGCCCTCTTCCACCAGCTGACGGAGCTTCCGCTTGGAAAGCACAGTATGGTCAATGCCCACCCGTGCAAACTCAATCTGGCGGGGATGATGGGGAACGGAAACATTCTCCACAACCCAGTTGTAAAGGGGTCTGTGGTTTTCAAATTCCAGAGAGCACAGCGAGTGGGTAATGCCCTCCAGAGCGTCCTGAATGGGGTGGGCAAAGTCATACATCGGATAGATGCACCACTTGTCACCTTGACGGTGGTGATGCATATGGCGAATCCGGTAGATGACCGGGTCGCGCATATTGAAGTTGCCGGAAGCCAGGTCAATCTTTGCCCGCAGGGTGTAACGGTTGTCCTCAAATTCGCCGGCGCGCATCCGTGCGAACAGGTCAAGGCTTTCCTCGATAGGTCTGTCCCGATAAGGGGAGGTGGCAGGGGTGTTCAAATCGCCGCGGTTTTCCTTGAACTCCTCGGGTGTCAGCTCACATACATAAGCCAGACCCTTTTTAATCAGCTCAACGGCGTATTCATAGTCTTTTTCAAAGTAGTCAGAGCCGAAATAGAAGCGGTCACCCCAGTCAAAGCCCAGCCAGTGAATATCCTCCTTGATGGCCTCCACAAACTCCACGTCCTCTTTGGTGGGGTTGGTGTCGTCCATACGCAGGTTGCACAGACCGTTGTACTTTTCCGCGGTACCGAAGTCGATAATCAGCGCCTTGCAGTGACCGATGTGCAGATAGCCGTTGGGCTCCGGCGGGAACCGGGTGTGTACGGTCATTCCCGCGTAGCGGCCGCCTTCGGCAATGTCTTCGTCAATGAATGCGTGGATGAAATTCTTGCTTTCCGTCATTTCAGCCATAGTGTATCCGTCCTCTCTGAAGGATAAATTCCAATATTTAGTCATTATAACCCATTACGGCATCTTTTGCAACAAAAAACTATGTCACACAGCGGGATTTTTCGGGAAACGGTATGCTTGAAAATAAAAATTCAGGAATCGACAGAAATGCCTTTGGTGAAAATGTAAAAAAATCAAAAACAGAGCCTTAAAAATCAATTTTATGGTTGTCATTTTACCGCTTATCATATAAAATAGACAGGTAGAAAAGAAAGAGGTGGTTTGGTATGTCCAATATTAAGTATAAGCGAATTTTGCTGAAAATCAGTGGAGAGGCGCTTGCAGGTGACAAACACCGCGGACTGGACTTTGACATTGTCAATTCCGTGTGCCGTGTAATCAAGAAATGTGTGGACGAAGGCGTGCAGCTGGGTCTTGTGATCGGCGGCGGCAACTTCTGGCGGGGCGTGAAGGACGGTGCGGATAAAATGCAGCGCTCCCACGGTGACGCAATGGGTATGCTGGCAACGGTTATGAATGCCATTGCAGTTGCCGATGCTTTGGAAAAGCACGGTATGGACGCCCGGGTGCTCAGCGCTGTGGAAATGAACAAGTTCTGCGAGTACTTTACCCGTGACACCGCTGACCGCTACTTAAACGAGGGCAAGGTGGTCATCTTTGCCGCAGGTACGGGCAACCCCTATTTCTCCACCGATACCGGCGCAGTGCTGCGGGGCGTGGAGATTGAGGCGGACGCCATTTTGATGGCGAAGAACGTGGACGGCATCTACTCTGCCGACCCCAATACCGATCCCAACGCTGTGAAATTCGACACCCTTACCTATGACGAGGTGCTTGCCCGTCACTTAAAGGCAACCGACACCACGGCTATGACCCTGGCAATGGACAACCATATGACCCTGATTTGCTTTGCGCTGAAAGACCCTGAAAATATCATCCGTGTAGTACACGGCGAAACCATCGGAACAATCGTTAAGGAGGACTAAATTATGAGCGTAGATTTTACCGAATTCAGCAAGAAAATGGACAAGACTCTCGTCCATCTGGCAGAGGAGTTTGACGCAGTTCGTGCAGGCCGCGCAAACCCTAAAGTTCTTGACCGCATTACCGTTGAATATTATGGACAGGAGACACCGATGCACGGTGTTGCGTCTATTTCTTCTCCCGATGCCCGCACATTGGTGATTCAGCCCTGGGACACCCAAATCCTGAAGGATATCCAGCGTGCGATTTTGGAAAGCGATTTGGGAATTAACCCTCAGAACGACGGCAAGGTTATCCGTCTGATCTTCCCCCAGCTGACAGAGGAGCGCCGTAAGGAGCTGACCAAGCAGGTTAAGAAGTATGCCGAGGATGCGAAGGTCGCTATGCGTAACATTCGCCGTGACGGTATGGATTACGTGAAGAAGCTGAAGAAGGATTCTCAGATTACTGAGGATGACCAGAAAAAGGCAGAAAAGGACCTGCAGGACCTGCTGGATAAGTTTACCAAGAAGGTGGACGAAGCACTGGCGGTCAAGGAAAAGGAACTGATGGCAATTTAATCGGAAATTGGGGGTGCTTGCACCCCCAATCGTCGCTATTTTGAAATATAGAAAGGAGTCAGCAATGGCACCTTCAGTGAATGAAAATACACCGCCTGTCCCCAGACATATTGCGATTATTATGGACGGCAACGGCCGTTGGGCAAAGAATAGAGGTCTGCCAAGAACGGCAGGTCACTCCGCAGGCGCGGAGACCCTTCGCAAAATTGCAGACTACTGTCACACCCTGGGTGTGGAATATTTGACTGTCTACGCCTTCTCCACTGAGAACTGGAGACGCTCGGAGGAAGAGGTAGGCGGTATTATGCGCCTTTTGGGCAATTATTTAAAGGAAGCGCTGCGGGATATGGAGAAAAACCGTGTGCGTATGTGCTTCTTTGGAGACTTAAGCCGCTTGAGCCCCCAGCTGCAAAAGCTGTGCAACGAGGCGCAGAATCGGTCAAAGGACTATGATGTGCAGATGAACTTCTGCATCAATTACGGCGGACGGGACGAGCTTGTCCGCGCGGCAAAAGCCTTTGCCCAAGACGTCGCAGAAGGGAAGCGGAGACCGGAGGAGCTGACAGAGGAGCTGTTGTCTACCTACCTGTATTCTGCGGATGTTCCCGACCCGGAGTTGATTATTCGCCCCTCCGGTGAGATGCGCACCAGCAATTTCCTGCTGTGGCAGTCTGCTTATTCAGAGTTTGTTTTTATGGACGTTTTGTGGCCTGATTTTAGTCCTGATGACTTGGATGAAGCCATAGCACAGTATCATCGACGGAATCGCCGGTTTGGAGGAGCGTAACCTATGAAGATTCGAATTGTTGCTGCAGTGGTATTGCTGCCGCTGCTTTTGGCGGTGGTACTGCTGCTGCCCAAGGCGCTTACGGCAGTTCTGTTTGGCGTTTTGTCAGTGATTGGCGCGCGGGAGCTGCTGCAGGGTACAGGCCTTGTGCGGCAGCGGCGTCTGGTTGGCTACGGAATGATTATGGCGTTCTTCGTCTCCTTCTGGAGCGGTGTCCGCACAGAGTATTTAATGCCGCTGGGTATGTTTGTTTTCTTCTGCGTGCTCTTCGGTGAGCTTTTGATTGCCCATAGGAAACTGCCCCTTGAAGAAATCGGGCTGACCGCTGTTGCGGGTATTGTGATTCCGTACCTGCTTAGTGCGGCGGTGCGTATCCATAACCAGAACTACGGCAGAGTGCTGATTCTGCTGCCCTTTGTGATTGCATTTGCCTCCGATACGGGCGCGTACTTTACAGGCTGCGCTCTTGGCAAGCATAAGCTGGCGCCCACCGTCAGCCCCAAGAAGACTGTGGAGGGCTTTGTGGGTGGCATCCTCAGCGCAATTATCGCCGTGACTGCTTTTTGCCTTGTGATGGATAAGGTGCTGCATTTGGAGGTACGCTACCTTTATGTACCTGTTTATGGTATTTTAGGCAGTCTGGCGGCAGTGTTTGGCGACCTGTGCTTCTCTGCGGTAAAACGGCAGACGGGCATCAAGGACTACGGAAAATTGATTCCCGGTCACGGTGGTGTTCTGGACCGCTTTGACTCTATGATTGTAGTGGCACCCTTGGTGGAGCTGCTGATGCTCTATATCCCGATGGTGGTGAAATAAATGGTACAATGTGTGAGTATCCTGGGCTCTACCGGCTCAATCGGCCGGCAGACGCTGGATATTATCGATAATCTAAATATCCCCGTGGCGGCGCTCACTGCCGGCACAAGCGTGGAACGCATGGCCGAGCAGTGCCGGCGCTACCGACCGGAGTTGGCGGTTATGGCAACCCGGGAGGCGGCAGAAAAGCTGCGTGAGGCAATATCCGATTTGCCTGTCCGCATTCTCTGGGGAGAGGAGGGCCTTATTGCCGCAGCTACCGTTCCTGCTGCCGACTGCGTGATTACCGCAGTGGTGGGTATGGTTGGTCTGAAGCCCACTCTGGCTGCCATCCGGGCGAAAAAGCGCATCGGCCTTGCCAACAAGGAGACCTTGGTCTGCGCCGGTGAGCTGGTGATGGCAGAGGCAAAGCGCCACGGCACGGAAATTATCCCCGTGGATTCGGAGCATTCCGCCATTTTTCAGTGCTTGATGGGCAGCCACAGCAAATCGGAAATCAAGCGCATTATCCTGACCTGCTCCGGCGGCCCGTTTTTCGGTATGGATAGAAAGCAGCTTGCGTCCGTTACAAAAGCAGATGCCATGCGCCACCCCAACTGGAAGATGGGTCCCAAAATCACCATCGACTGTGCCACCCTTATGAACAAGGGCCTTGAGGTGATTGAGGCGATGCGCCTGTACGACCTGCCGTTGGAGCAGGTGGATGTGTTGGTGCACCGGCAGAGCATTGTCCATTCTATGGTGGAGTTTACCGACGGCGCGGTGATGGCGCAGCTGGGCACACCGGATATGCGCCTGCCCATTCAGCTGGCGATGACCTACCCGGCGCGCACAAGCTGTCCTGTAGACGCCCTTGACCTACTGACCTGCGGCAGTTTGACCTTTGCCCAGCCGGATATGGAGGCGTTTCCCTGCCTTGCGCTGGCGCGCAAATGCGCCAAGCTGGGCGGCACGGCCTGCCCTGCAATGAACGGCGCAAACGAGGAAGCCGTTGCGATGTATTTAAATGACGAAATCGGCTTCTATGACATTTATGACCTGATTTCCCGGGCGGTGGATTGTGTACCGTTTATTGCCAATCCCACACTGGAGCAAATTCTGGAAGCGGATAGGCTTGCCCGGGAGGCAGTCCGCTGTATGGCAAAAAAGTAAGCGAGGACTTATATGACCATTGTTTTTGCAATTCTTCTGTTTAGCGTTTTGATTTTTGTCCACGAGCTGGGCCATTTTCTGGCGGCAAAGGCGTCCGGCGTGCGTGTCAACGAGTTTTCTATGTTTATGGGACCTGCCATCTTTAAAAAGCAGGTGGGTGACACCCTGTACGCCCTGCGCTGTATTCCCATCGGCGGTTACTGCGCAATGGAAGGGGAGAACGAGGACACAGATGACCCTCATTCCTTCCAGAAAGCGGCTTGGTGGAAGCGGCTGATTATTTTGGTCGCCGGCTCGGCTATGAACTTGGTGGCAGGCTTTTTGATTCTGGCAATCGTGTTCGCGCCGGCAAAGCAGTTTGTAGTGCCGGTGATTGACCGGGCAGAGCCGGGCTGTACAGTGGTTCGTGAGGACGGTCTGCACGTAGGAGACGAATTTATCAAGCTGGACGGGGAGCGAATCTACGTTCAATCGGACTTTTCCACTATTTTGCAGCTGCACCCGGGGGAAACCCACGACATTACCGTTAAACGGGACGGGGAGATTCTTACCTTTGAAGACTACCCTATGGAAAAGCACCTGTTCCCCGGTGAGGAGACTGAGCGCTTCGGTTTCTCCTTCGGAATCCAGGACGCCACCTTCGGCAGAAAGCTGGAATACGTGTGGAAATCCGGCATAAATGTGGTGCGCAGTGTGCGTATGAGCCTGCAGATGATGTTTTCCGGACAGGCGGGTCTTCAGGATATGACCGGACCTGTGGGCATTGTCCAGATGATGAACGATACGGCGGAAGCTTCCGAAACGGCAATGGACGCATTCTACAATATGCTTTATTTCGGTGGCTTTATTGCCATCAACCTTGCGGTAATGAACCTGCTGCCGATTCCTGCGCTGGATGGCGGTCGGGTGGTGGGTCTGCTGCTGACCGTTGCGATTGAGAAAATCACCCGCAGGAAATTGGACGCAAAGTATGAAAGCTATATCCACGGCGTGGGTATGATTTTGCTGCTTGCACTGATGGGCGTGATTCTATTTAAGGACATTTTCGTGATTTTTAAGGGGTAACACTATGACCAGACAGATAAACGTGGGCGGGGTTACAATCGGCGGCGGTGCGCCTGTGGTGATTCAGTCTATGCTCAACACCAAAACCACCGATGTGGAAGGCTCCTTGCAGCAGCTGAAAAAGCTGGCCTCTGCCGGCTGTCAGATTGCCCGACTGGCTGTTCCCAATCGGGAGGCGGCGGAGACCTTTGGTGAGATTTGTAAGCTTTCGCCCCTGCCTCTGGTGGCGGATATTCATTTCGATTATAAGCTGGCGCTGCTGGCAGCCGAAAACGGCGCGTCCAAAATTCGTATCAACCCCGGCAATATCGGCGGGGAGGAGAACGTGCAGGCGGTGGTTGCTGCCTGTAAGGCGCGCAATATCCCCATTCGTATCGGCGTCAACGGTGGCAGTCTGGATAAAAAGCTGTTGGAAAAGTACGGACACCCCACCCCGGAAGCGCTGGTGGAGAGTGCGTTTCAGCACCTGGAGTTGCTGGAAAAGTTCGGATTTTATGACACCTGCGTGTCTATGAAGTCCTCCAATGTTCCCAATATGGTGGCAGCCGCCCGACTGTTCCGCAGCAAGTGTGACTATCCCATTCATATCGGTGTCACCGAAACAGGCCCTGTGCGTATGGGTCTTATGAAATCCGCTATGGGTATCGGTGCGCTTTTGTTGGACGGTATCGGTGATACCATTCGTGTGAGCTTGACTGACGACCCGGTGGAGGAGGTCTACGCTGCCAAGGATATTCTGAAGGCGGCGGGCCTGCGGAAAGAGGGCGTGAATATTATTTCCTGTCCCACCTGCGGACGGACACAGATTGACTTAATCGGCCTTGTCAATCAAGTGGACGAGGCACTGAAGGACTGCCAAAAACCCATTACCGTGGCGGTGATGGGCTGCGTGGTCAACGGCCCGGGAGAGGCGAAAGAGGCAGATATCGGCATTGCCGGCGGCGACGGCTGCGGTATGCTGTTTGAAAAAGGCAAGCAGATTTGTAAGTTGCCTTATGATGAATTGCTGCCTGCATTGTTAGAAAGAATTAAAACACTGTAAGAGGACATTATGAGTAAGCAAGTATCCATTCTGAATATGTTCCCGGACTATGTACCGCCTGAAGCCTCTGTAGAGGTGCTTTCCCAGGCGGCCGTTGTTGCTGCGGATATTGACCCGAACACCCGCTGTGTGTCCGTGGCGGTTCATTCCCAGCAGTACATTTCCGGCAGACTGATAGAACAGCTGCAGCAGGACATTGCAGCTGCCTACGGACTGGACAGACTGGAGCTTACCGCAACATACCCGGCAGCAGAGCTGACAAAAATCGAGCCGGAAGAACTGATGAATCTGTTCACCGCAGAAAATTCTATGAGCCGCGGCTCACTGGCAGGTGCTCGCTGGGACTGGGAGGGACAGACTCTCCACATTCACCTCCGCGCCAACGGCAAGGACGCGCTGACAGAGGCAGTGCCCAATGTAATCCGCCGGCTGCAGGAGCGCTTTGGCGTGCAGGTGCAGATTCAGATTCACGCCGGAGAAACACTGGAAGGACAGGCACTTTTTGATGCGATGGAGCAGATGCGCGGCACGATGCTGACAGACCTGCCCAAAGCGCCCGTTGCCCCCAAAAAAGAACAGGTTTCCGATAATCCCGCTTTCTACGGCAAACCCTTTAAGGGTACGACCGTTCCTATGCAGGAGCTGAATCTGGATATGGGCAGCGTAATTGTTGAGGGCAAGGTGTTCCACGTTGACCATAAGGAGCTGAAAAAACGCAACGCGTGGGTTATCAACTTTGATATGACCGACAATTGCGGCTCGGTGCGCATTAACCGCTTTATGGAAAACAGCGAGGCAAAACCCATTCTTGAGAATGTGAAGGTTGGCTCTGTGCTGCGTGTGCAGGGACGGCTGCAAATCAATCAGTTTGACAATGAACTGGTGCTAAAGCCCTTTTCGATGATGCCCGGCACTATGGAAAAGCGGAGCGATACCGCAGCAGGGGAGAAGCGTGTGGAGCTGCACCTGCATACCCTTATGTCCAATATGGATGCCCTGACCAATACAACAGATGCCATTAAGCAGGCAGCCGCCTGGGGACATAAGGCCATTGCCATTACCGACCACGGCTGCTGCCAGTCCTTTACCGATGCCTACCACGTTGTGGGCAACCCCAAGTACGCCCCCAAGGTAGCCGGTACAGAGCAGCCGATTAAGGTACTCTATGGCTGTGAAGGATATTATGTAAACGATGTAGATGACCGGGTTGTGGTCCACGGCAGCAAGGACGCGCCTCTGACGGAAGCGTATGTCGCCTTTGATTTGGAGACAACGGGTCTGTCTGCCCGCAGTGATAAAATCATTGAAATCGGCGCGGTGCTGATGGAAAACGGAAAGGAAATCGACCGTTTCCAGACCTTTGTTGACCCGGAACAAAAGCTGCAGCGGGAGACCGTGGAGCTGACGGGTATTACCGACGATATGCTCCGTGGCGCGCCCAAGTTAAACGAAATCTTCCCGAAATTTTTAGAGTTTGTGGGAGACCGTGTGCTGGTTGCCCATAACGCAGACTTTGACACAGGCTTTATTCGCGCTGCCTGTGAAAGTCTTGGCTACCCCTATACATTCACCTCTGTGGACACCTTGGTACTGTCCCAGAATTTACTGCCCCAGCTGAATCGGTTTAAGCTGGATGTGGTGGCAAACGCGCTGAGCCTGCCGGAGTTTAACCACCACCGGGCTGCTGATGACGCAGTGACCTGCGGTCTGATTATGGACAGGCTGCTGCCGAAATTGCAGGAGATGGACATCCATACCCTGCAGAAAGTGAATTCCGCAATGGAGGGCCTGCGCGCCCAGAACCGGTCGGGCACCAGACAGGCGCGACACATTATTGTGTTTGCCAAAAACCAGATGGGTCTGCGGAATCTCTATGAGCTGGTCAGCCGGTCCAATCTGGAGTATTTCAAGCGCCAACCCCGTATGCCCAAGTCGGAGATTCTGCGGCTTCGGGAAGGCTTAATTATCGGCTCAGCCTGTGAGGCAGGTGAGCTGTTCCAGGCGGTTATTGACGGGAAGAGCCAGGATGAGCTGAAGCGCCTTGCCGCATTCTACGATTTTCTGGAAATCCAGCCTATCAGCAACAATGCCTTTATGCTGGCCCGGGGCATCGTCAAGACGGAGGAGGAGCTGCGGGAGTTTAACCGCACCATTGTCCGCCTTGGTGAAGCGCTGGGCAAGCCTGTGGTGGCCACCGGCGACGTTCATTTCCTAAACCCTGAAGATGAAATTTTCCGCCGGATTCTGCTGGCGACCAAGGGCTTTGAGGACTGTGACCGTCCCAATCCCCTGTATTTCCGCACCACCGACGAGATGCTCCGGGAATTTGCCTACTTAGGCGAGGAGAAGGCTTACGAGGTGGTAGTGACCAACCCCAATCTGATTGCGGATATGTGCGACACCGTGCATCCTGTACCCAAGAATCTGTTTGCTCCCAAGATTGAAAACTCCGTGGAGGATTTGAAGGCGCTGGTCTACGGCAAAATGCACCTGCTCTACGGTGAGAATCCCCCCGAGCTGATTCGTACGCGGATTGAAACGGAGCTGAATGACATCATCACCTGTCACTACGATGTGATTTATATGTCCGCCCAGCGCTTGGTGCAGAACTCTCTGGAAAACGGCTATCTGGTTGGCTCCCGTGGCTCGGTTGGCTCGTCTATTGTGGCGTTTATGACGGGCATTACGGAGGTTAACTCCTTCCCGCCCCACTACCGATGCCCCAATCCCCAGTGTAAGCACACCACCTTCGATGTGCCTGAGGGCTTTAACTGCGGCGCTGACCTGCCGGACGCGCTGTGTCCCAAGTGCGGCACACCTTATGCCAAGGAAGGCTTCAATATCCCCTTTGAGACGTTCTTAGGCTTTGGCGGTGACAAGGTGCCGGATATTGACTTGAATTTTTCCGGTGAGTATCAGGCCAATGCCCACGCATACTGCACGGAAATGTTCGGAAAATCCCACGTTTTCCGGGCAGGTACTGTGGGAACGGTGGCAGAAAAGACTGCCTACGGCTATGTGAAAAAGTACCTGTCCGAGCGGGGAATGACGGCTGTCCCTGCCGAGGTCAACCGCCTTGCCGCCGGCTGTGTGGGCGTACGGCGCACCACCGGACAGCACCCCGGCGGCCTTGTGGTTATTCCCCAGGAAAATGAGATTTGGGATTTCTGCCCGGTACAGCACCCGGCGGACGACCCCAACTCCGACCAGATTACCACCCACTTTGAATACCACTCTATGGAGGAAAACCTCCTGAAGCTGGATATGTTGGGTCACGACGACCCCACGATGATCCGTATGATGGAGGATATGACCGGTGTGGATGCCAAAACCATCCCTCTGGACGATGCGGACACGATGTCCATCTTCACCTCCTCCAAAATCCTCGGCTATGAAGACGATAAAATCCTCGGACCCACCGGCGCGGTGGCTGTGCCGGAGTTCAACACCCGTTTTACCCGCGGCGTTTTGCTGGATACCAAGCCTACAAAGTTCGATTTTCTGGTGCGGATTTCCGGCTATACCCACGGTACGGACGTGTGGCTGGGCAACGCCAAGGATTTGATTGTATCGGGCACGGCGCGGGTGGATCAGACCATCGGCTGTCGTGACGATATTATGCTCTACCTGATTTCCTGCGGTATGCCGGAAAAGCGCGCCTTCAAGATTATGGAATCGGTGCGTAAGGGCAGAGGTCTGCCGGACGGGGCAGAGGAGGAGATGAAAGCAGCGGGCGTGCCCGAGTGGTACATCGGCTCCTGTAAGAAGATTAAGTACCTGTTCCCCAAGGCCCACGCGGTTGCTTACGTTATGATGGCATTCCGCATTGCCTGGTTTAAGGTCAATCACCCTCTGGCATTTTACTCGGCGTTTTTCTACCGTCGCAGCCAAAAGGGCGGTTTTGATGCGGCAATGATGACCGGTGGTATGGATGCGGTTGTTGCCCATATCAAGGCAATTGAGGCAAATGAGAACGCAACTGCCAAGGACGAGGATTTGCTGACCACATTGGAAGTTGTCTATGAGTTCTATCTCCGGGGTCTTGAATTTGCACCCATCAGCATTTACGAAAGCCACGCCACCAAGTTCCTGATAAAGGACGGAAAGCTCCTGCCGCCGTTTGTGGCGGTCAACGGTCTGGGCGAAACGGCCGCGTGGGATCTGATGAACGGACGGGAGGGAAAGAATTTTCTGTCTGTGGAAGAGGTTGCGGCAGCCTGTCCCAAGGTTTCCAAAACCCATATGCAAATGCTGAAGGAGGCAGGCGCGTTCGGTGATCTGCCGGATACCAGCCAGGTGAATTTGTTTGACGAATTTTAATAGGAGGTCTTTATGCAAGACATCGGTATGCAGTTTCATATTCACTGTAAGGAAGGGGACGTGGGTAAGTATTGCTTCCTGCCTGGTGACCCCGGTCGTTGCGAGGCGATTGCCGCTTACTTTGACAATCCTGTCCACGTGGGTATGAATCGGGAGTATAATATCTACACCGGCACTTTGCTTGGTCAGAAGGTGTCCGTCTGTTCTACCGGTATCGGCGGTCCGTCTGCCTCTATCGCTATGGAGGAGCTTGCGGCCATCGGCGCAGATACCTTTATCCGTATCGGCACCTGCGGCGGAATCCATATGGACGTACTGCCCGGTGACGTTGTGGTCGCCAGTGGCGCGGTGCGTTTTGAGCATACGTCGCTGGAGTATGCACCCCCCGAATTTCCAGCTGTGCCGGACTTTGACATCACCGCGGCGCTGAAGGCTGCGGGTGAGGAGTTGGGATACCGCACCCACGTGGGTGTTGTCCAGTGTAAAGACTCTTTCTACGGCCAGCATTCGCCGGAAAAAAGCCCTGTTTCCTACGAGCTGCTCCAGAAATGGGAGAGCTGGAAGCGTCTGGGCGTAAAGGCCAGCGAAATGGAGTCGGCTGCGCTGTTTGTGGTGGCAGCCGCGCTGGGTGTGCGCTGCGGAAGCTGCTTCCACGCGGTGTGGAATCAGGAGCGGGAAAAGGCAGGCTTATCTATGCCTATGACAGAGGATACCAGCGCTGCCATTCGGGTGGGAATTGAAGCAATGAAGCGTATCATTGCTGCCGACAAAAGATAATTGGAGGAAAGTATGAACTACGATGTTTTAATAATCGGCGCAGGTCCCGGCGGTATTTTCTCCGCCTACGAGCTGACCAAACTGAATCCTAACCTGAAGGTTGCGGTTTTCGATGCCGGACATCAGCTGGAAAAACGGCATTGTCCCATCGACGGCGATAAAATTAAGAGCTGTATCGGCTGCAAGAGCTGTTCCATTATGAACGGCTTTGGCGGCGCAGGCGCGTTTTCCGACGGCAAGTACAACATCACCAACGACTTTGGC
>JAZTWB010000088.1:0-17934 GCA_045635645.1 Faecousia sp.
AGATACATTCACTTCTACAACTACGAGCGTATCCAGAATAAAACTGGAGTGGCGCCGCTAACGCTGCGCCACTCCGCTTAAATCTTAATATTTCCTACATAGGGGCTTTTTTGTACTGTCCGCACAAACTGGGGCAGTCCATTTGAAACCGAGCGTTTTTTAAATATACAAATTAAAGATTCAGGCTCAAATCGCCTTCTTTAATCCAGTTCCACTTGCGAAGAATCTGGCAGAAAATCCAGCTCAGAATTGCCGGCAGAACGAAGCAAATCAGCAGCAGACCTACCCAGTCCATTGTGGTGATGGCGGTCTTGGTGCCTGCAGCAATATCGTTTACCCAGCCGGTGTATACACCAATCTGACCAACAAGACCGCAGGTGCCCATACCGGAAGAAACGGGCGCGCCGTTCATCTGCAGCTTAAACAGGCAGGTTGCCAGAGGTCCGGTAATGGCAGAGGCAATCACAGGAGGAATCCAGCAGCGGGGATTTTTTACCAGGTTGGGCATTTGCAGCATACTGGTGCCGATGCCCTGCGCAACCAGACCGCCCCAGCGGTTTTCCTTGAAGCTCATCACTGCAAAGCCAATCATATGGGCGCAGCAGCCGGCAACGGCAGCGCCGCCGGCAAGACCGGTAAGACCAAATGCAGCACAGATTGCGGCGGAGCTGATGGGAAGAGTAAGGGCAATTCCGATGATAACGGAAACCAGAATGCCCATAAAGAACGGCTGCAGTTCTGTTGCCCACATAACCGCAGTACCGACTGCCTTGGCAGCAGTGCCGATGGGGGCGGCTACCAGACTGGAAACGATAATGCCCACAAGAATTGTCACAATGGGTGTAACCAGAATGTCAATCTTTGTCTCTTTGGAAACAAGCTTGCCACATTCGGATGCGATAATCGCAACAAAGTAGACAGCCAAAGGACCACCTGCACCGCCCATTGCATTGGCGGCAAAGCCAACAGGAATCAGGGAAAACAGCACCAGATTCGGGCAGCCCAGAGCAAAACCGATTGCCACGGCAATGCCGGGGCCGACCATAGCGGATGCCAGACCGCCAACGGTGTAGGAAATGACGTTTTCGCCGCTGTTAAGCGTGACAATAATCTTATTTAAAAATTCAATACCAAACTGCTGACCGATGGTGTTGAGGATTGTTCCCACCAAAAGTGTGCAGAACAGACCCTGCGCCATAGCGCCCAAAGCGTCAATTCCATAACGCTTACCGGAAAAAATAATATTTTTCCGCTGCAAAAATGCCTTAAATTTACTCATTTTTCTCTCTCCTTTACTGGTTAAAGCTTTGCGTAGGTCTTCTCCAGAAATCGCTCTGTGGAAATAATTGCCCGCTTGTGGGTGCCTTCGCCGATTTTACCGGCCTCGTCGTAGGCAGTTACGGAGAAGGTGATGGTATTGCCGTCAACCTCTGTGACCTCTGCTTCTGCACGCACCTCCATACCCACAGGTGTTGCTGACAGATGGGCAATATTCAGTGCAATACCGACACTTGTTTTGCCATCCGGCAATGCCTCTGCGATTGCCTCGCATGCAGCACCTTCCATTAATGCAACCATACAAGGTGTTGCGTACACCAGCAGAGAGCCGGAGCCTACCTCGTAAGCGGTATCTTCGCGCTCTACATCGGTAGAAGCAGTTCCGGTCATTCCAACAGTAATTTCCATATTATTACCTCCAAACCTTTTTAATAAATATAGTCCAAAAGCATTGGTATGTCAAGGGATTGCACAGTGAAAAGGGGTTGCAATTTTTGAAAGCTTGACCTATAATAAACTCAACTTTAAACAAAGAGGTGCTGTTTATGGCAACACAGGATAAAATTAACCTGACGATGCTCTGCGATTTCTACGAGCTGACTATGGGTAACGGTTATTTTGAAAAGGGATACAAGGATAGAATCTGCTATTTTGACGTGTTTTTCCGGCAGTGCCCGGACAACGGCGGCTTCGCCATTGCGGCGGGTCTTGAGCAGATTATTGACTACATTCAAAACCTCCATTTCAGTGCCGAGGATATTGAATATCTCCGCGGAAGAAAGTTGTTTAGTGAGGCTTTCCTGGAATACCTGGCAGACTTCCGTTTTACCGGAGATATCTGGGCGGTGCCGGAGGGTACTCCCATTTTCCCCAAGGAGCCGATTATGACCATTCGCGCCCCTGCCATTGAGGCGCAACTGATGGAGACCTTTATTCTGCTGTCTATCAACCACCAGAGCCTGATTGCCACCAAGGCTAACCGTGTTGTGCGGGCGGCAAAGGGGCGGACGGTACTGGAATTCGGCTCTCGCCGTGCCCAGGGCGCTGATGCGGCCATTCTGGGCGCAAGAGCGGCATATATTGGTGGCTGTAACGGAACAGCCTGTACGATCTCTGACCAGATGTTCGGCGTTTATGCCGGTGGCCCAATGGCCCACGCCTGGGTGCAGATGTTTGATACGGAATATGAGGCTTTTAAGGCGTACTGCCAGATGTATCCCAACAATGCAACACTGCTTGTTGACACCTATAACACCCTCAAATCCGGTGTCCCCAATGCAATCAAGGCCTTTAATGAAGTGCTTAAGCCTATGGGTATCACCAAGTGCGGTATCCGCCTGGATTCCGGCGATATGGCATATCTAAGCCGTAAAGCAAGGCAGATGCTGGATGAGGCCGGTTGGACGGAGTGCAAAATTTCCGTCTCCAATTCCCTGGACGAGTATATTATTCAGGATCTGCTCCACCAGGGTGCGCAGATTGATATGTTTGGCGTGGGCGAGCGTCTGATTACCGCGAAGTCCGAGCCGGTGTTTGGCGGCGTGTATAAGCTTACTGCTGTAGAGCAGAAGGACGGTACAATTACCCCCAAAATCAAAATTTCCGAAAATACGGGCAAAATCACAAATCCCCATTATAAGAAGCTTTACCGTTTCTTCGGCAATGACACCGGAAAGGCAATTGCAGACTATCTGTGTGTTTACGATGAGACAGTGGACGATAGCAAGGATATGGAGATCTTTGACCCGGAAGCTACCTGGAAGACAAAGACTGTCTATGATTTTACAGCCAAGGAGCTGCTTGTTCCCATTTTCAAGGACGGAAAATTGGTCTATAATTGCCCGCCCATTGATGAGGTCCGCAGCTACTGCTTAGAGCAGGTTGACAAGCTCTGGGATGAGGTCAAGCGCTTTGACAATCCGCACACCTATTATGTGGATTTGTCCCAAAAGCTGTGGGACATTAAGTATAGGCTGCTGAAGGAAAAGAGCGAAAAGAAGTAACTGCGTACGATAGAAAGAGAAAAGTATGGAGCATTTTTTAGATACGACTGAAACTATTGGGGAAGGTGTAGGTTTTTCCCTGTTTGATACGCTGCATATTGGTTGGTTGTGCGTGCTTGTTACCGCGGTGCTGATAAACGTTATTGTGTATCGAAGACTATCGTCTGATAAGAGAGTTTGCTGGCGCAAGGTTATTGCTTGGATTTTGATTGCAGACGAGCTGTTCAAAATGGCAATTTTGTTTCTTGGCGGTAACTATCAGGTCAGTTACCTGCCGTTTCATCTTTGCAGCATCAACATTTTTGTCATTGCCATTCATGCATACAGGCCGTCGGTTGTGTTGGATAATTTCCTTTATACAGTTTGCATTCCCGGCGCGCTGGCAGCTATGCTGTTTCCGACTTGGACAAGCCTGCCGATTACAAGCGGTATGCATTTGCACAGCTTTACTGTGCATATCCTGCTTATGCTGTACCCTGCGATTTTAACCCTGTGCGGAGACATTCAGCCGGATATTAGACGGCTTCCGAAATCCTTGGGTCTGCTACTGCTGATGGCAGCACCCATTTATGGGATAAATTTGCTGCTGGACACGAATTTTATGTTCCTGATGTCCGCCGACCCGGGTAACCCTCTGTATTGGTTCGGCCAGAACTGGGGGAGCCATTTGCTGGGTTTCCCTGTGATTATTGCAGGTATCCTGCTTGTGATGTATGTTCCGTGGGAACTGATACGAAAAATCCGCAAAAAAGCCTTATAGGATAAACTCCTATAAGGCTTTTTTCTTACATATCAAATACACCCATAATGATGATGCCAACTACCGTTGTTGCAATGGCGAAATAATGCTTCCAGCTGAGTTTCTCCTTAAGGAAGAGTCTGCTCCAAAGAACGGAGACAGCGCAGTAGGAGGAAATGATGGGGGCTGACATAGCCACGTGTTCACTGTCTGCCAAGGCATATATGTAGGCGAACTGACCGGCGGTCTCGAAGATTGCACCGATGTACTTGGGGCGCTCTACCTTGGCAACCAGGGGCTGACCCTTGATGAGTACCGTGTAGATAAAGCACGCAGCACCGGCAAAGAAGAAGGTAAGCTCATATGCCACGTTGGCAGAGTCCTCGTTCAGATTCTCCAGCACCAGAGCATCTGCAAAGGTTCCGGCTGCATCCAGCAGGCAGTAGGCAAGGGGAAGCGCCAGAGCAAGCCAGCTTTTGGCGTACTTATAATTGGAAGCCTTCTGCCGCTGCGCACGCAGCTGCTCGTCCTCGCTGGCTTCTACCACACCCAAGCCGATCACACCCAGACAGGCCAATGCTACAGCGACATACTGTATAATGTGGTCCATTTCGGCAGTGCCTGTAATCAAGGCCAGAACGGCGACCAGTGCACCGGATGCGTTGCAGATAGGAGAGGAGATAGACAGCTCGATGTACCGAAGTCCCACATAACCCAAGGCCATTGAGCCGATGTACAGAAGGGAAACCGGGAGATAGGTCCATATTACCTGCCAGGAAATTTCCACACCGCCGATGATTTCCACAAGGGCGTGAATACCCATAATAAGACCGACAGCCATAACCATCTTAAACTGACTGTACTTGTCTCGATTGTCTCTGCAGCCAAGTTTGGAGAAGAAATCAGAGCCGGACCAGCACAGCAGTGCTGCGATTGCAAACCAAAACCAATTCATATTATTTATCCTTTCTTTATAAGTTGATAAGACCTGCATCTACCATTTTTTGCAGGCTCATTAAAATACCTAATTTTGCGTGACACCAAGTCAGTCCGCCCTGGAAATAGACCGCATAGGGAGGACGGATAGGACCGTCGGCAGACAGCTCAATGGAAGAGCCCTGCACAAACGCACCGGCCGCCATAATTACCTTATCGTTGTAACCGGGCATATCCCAAGGCAGGGGAGTGGCAAAGGAATCCACAGGTGCTGCAGCTTGAATGCCCTTACAGAAGGCGATCATACCCTCCTCGCTGCCCAATTCCACCGCTTGAATAATATCGTGGCGGCTTTCAGTGGCGTTGGGAACGCACTTAAAACCGAGAGGCTCGTAGAGATTTGCGGCAAAAATAGCGCCCTTTTCTGCGCCTGCAACCACAGTGGGTGCAAGGAAGAAGCCTTGATACAGAGCGGACATCAAACCCAGATTGGCGCCGACCTCCTGACCCAGACCGGGTGCGGACAGACGGTAGGCACAGCGTTCTACACAGGCGTTTGTGCCACAGATATAACCGCCAATGGGGGCAAGACCGCCGCCGGGATTCTTAATAAGGCTACCAACAACCATATCTGCGCCCACATCAGACGGCTCAATTGTTTCCACAAACTCGCCGTAGCAGTTGTCAACCATACAGATGATGTCCGGCTTGACACCCTTGACAAAGGCGATCAGTTCTCCAATTTGCCTTACTGAAAAGCTGGGGCGGGTTGCGTAGCCCTTGGAGCGCTGAATGGTAACCATTTTGGTTTTCTCGTTAATGGCCTTACGGATATTCTCGTAGTCAAATGTGCCGTCGGGGAGCAGGTCCACTTGCTTGTAGGTAACACCGTATTCCTTCAAAGAGCAGGGGCTTTCCCGTATGCCGATGACCTCCTGCAATGTATCATATGGCAGACCCACAGGCGACAGCAGCTCGTCACCGGGCAGCAGATTTGCTGAAAGGGCGACGGTCAGTGCGTGAGTGCCGCAGGTGATTTGGGGGCGCACCAGAGCCGACTCTGTGTGAAAGACATCGGCATAGACCTTCTCCAGATTGTCACGGCCCACATCGTCATAGCCGTAGCCTGTAGTAGCGGCAAAGCAGGCAGCGCTGACGCGGTTTTTCTGCATAGCCGCAATCACCTTTGCCTGATTGTGCTCGGCAATTTTATCAATTTCAGCAAACCGGTCTCTCAGCCGCTCCAAAGCCTGCTCGCCGTAGGCATAAACGTTGCTGCTGATACCCATTTCTTTGTATAATTCCAGTAATTCTTCCATTGTCTTTACCTGTCACTTTCAAAAATTTCATCTGCAAGGTCGCGAAGAAGCTCGGGTCGGGATACAATCAAACCCTTGTTTTCTTCACCCAGAATCAGCAGGGTATCACCCGGACGGATATTGAACAGCTCCCGTGCCTCCTTGGGTATGACGATCTGTCCTCGGTCGCCGACCTTGGCGGTGCCGAAAACCCTGCGGGAATTGCCTTTGCCTAAGATGTGTTTACCACCGGCCATAGACAGACTCCTTTCCTACTTTTCATACTTTTCACACAGGAAAGTATAATAGAATCCGCCCCGTATGTCAATAGCGGGGCGGAAAATATTGGTTAATCGTTTCGTCTGCGGCCGCCAAAGAGGAGAACAAGACGCAAAAGCTGGGCGGCAGCTACGGCGACAGCGGCGACATAGGTCATAGCGGCTGCGCGGAGTGTCTTTGCAGCACCAAGCTGTTCCTCTTCGGTGAGGATTTGCGAATCTTCAATCGCCTTCATAGCGCGGCGGCTGGCGTTGAACTCCACGGGCAACGTAACCAGCTGGAAGATAAGGCTCAGCGCAAAACCGGCAATTCCCAGATATACGAGGGTATAGGAGTAGTTACCAAAGGTACTGAATAAAATGCCCAATAAAATCAGCGGCATTGCAAGGCGGGAGCCAAAATTGGTCAGCGGAATAATGGCAGCGCGGACCTTGATGGGAAAATATTCCTGGGCGTACTGCACCGCGTGTCCTGCCTCGTGGCAGGCAACACCGATGGCGGCAGTCGAGGTGTTGTTGTATACCTCATCTGAGAGGCGGATTACGTTGGTTTTTGGGTCATAGTGGTCTGTGAGATTCCCGGATACCCGCTCAATCCTTACGTTGCTTATGCCGTTTGCTCTCAGCACGCGCATTGCAGCCTCTGAGCCGGTAATTCCACGCATCGACTTTTGCCTGGAATACCGGCGAAAGGTGCTGTTTACCCGGGCGCTTGCCAGCAGAGCCAGCAGAAAGCAGGGCAGAACGATATAAATATAGGTCCAGTCAAAACCGTAAAAGAAATAGGGCATTGCAATACCTCCGGAGACAATGTTATCTTTAGTATACCCATTTTGCACAAAAAAGCAAGGCGCAATGTGGTTTACTTTTTATATCTGTCTGTGTATAATATAGAAAAATATTTGGAATGAAATGAGGCGTAAATGCAGATGCCCGTGGCAGTCTATATTTTAATATCTCTGTTTGTTCTGATTTTGCTGAGCGGCGGTTATGTATTTTTGGTTGCCTGTGTCCGCAGAAAAGAGCTTCCCTGGTCGGTAGACGAGGAGCTTGCAAAGACACCCTATGGCAAACACATTCAAAACATTCGCATCGGTGAGCAGTTTTTGCGGGAACACAATGCACGGCCGGTGGAGATGATTACTTTTGATGGGTTAAAACTCCACGCAATGTGGGTGCCTGCCAAAACTCCCAGAGGTACGATGCTCTTTGCTCACGGTTACCGGAGCAACAAGCTGGTGGATTTCAGCCTTGCCTTCGAATTTTACCACAGTATTGGAATGAATCTTTTGATTCCCGACCAACGCGCTCACGGCAAAAGCGAGGGCAGATTTATCACCTTCGGTGTTAAGGAAAGCCGGGATATGGAGCGCTGGATTGACTTCCACAATGAGAACTTCGGCGCGTACCCCATTATCCTCAGTGGTTTGTCTATGGGCGCTTCCACGATGCTGTATCTGGTGGACAGGACGTTGCCTGAGAATGTGAAAGGCATTATTGCCGATTGCGGCTTTACGTCCCCGAAAGACATTCTTTCCAATGTATTTCGAAGTGTGACTCATTTACCTGCTGCACCCACGCTGTGGGTGACAGGTCTGTTTACGCGGTTAATTGCGGGCTTTGGACTAAATGAAAAAGATACCAGAAAGTCGCTTGCCGGCAGCAGACTGCCTGTATTTATGGTCCACGGAGTTGATGATGGCTTTGTACCCTGTGATATGACAAGGCAGGGGTATGCTGCTTGCACAGGTAAAAAGAAAATTCTGCTGGTTGAGGGCGCTGACCACGGCGTCAGCTTCCTTGTGGACCGGCAGCGGTATACCGAAATGATTCGGGAGTTTTTAAGAGAGAATGTGGGGGAGACAGGGTGAATTACGCAACAATTAAAAATTGCGACATTGCCAACGGACCGGGTGTCCGTGTGAGCCTGTTTGTCTCCGGCTGTACCCACCGCTGTAAGGGTTGCTTTAATGAGGTTGCCTGGGATTTTGACTACGGGCAACCCTTTACCCGGCAAACGGAAGACGAAATTCTGAAAATGCTTGCGCCGGACTATGTGAAGGGTATCACGCTGTTGGGCGGTGAGCCCTTTGAGCCACAGAATCAACCGGCTGTTGTGGATTTCCTGCGTAGGGTTAAAGAGACCTATCCCAATAAAACAGTATGGGCCTTTTCCGGTTACCTTTTCGACAAGGATATTCTTTCGGGCAGACTTGGCCCAAAGGAAATCACCGACGAGTACTTAAGTTATCTGGATGTACTGGTGGACGGGCCGTTTGTGCTGGAGAAGAAGGACCTTTCTCTGCGCTTCAGAGGCTCTTCCAACCAAAGAATTATTGACGTACCTGCATCCCTCGCCTCAGGAAAAGTTGTCCTGTGGGAGGACTGGCAGGGCGAGAAAAGAGGAATGAAATAATGGATGCAATTCGTGTAAAGAAATTAAACCCCAATGCGATTTTGCCGACCTATGGCTCTGTAGATGCTGCCGGTGCGGATTTGTATGCGTGCCTTGACAGCGCGGTGACGATTGCCCCCGGTGAGTCGGTCTTTATTCCCACGGGAATTGCCCTTGAAGTTCCAAAGGGCTGCGCGGGACTGGTGTATGCCAGAAGCAGTATGGGCGTCAAACGCGGCTTAGCGCCGGCAAACAAGGTGGGTGTGATTGACAGCGATTACCGGGGCGAAATCCGCGTTGTACTCCTCAATCACAGCAAGCAGCCTCAGACCGTGGACCCGGGGGAGCGTGTGGCGCAGTTTATCATTACGCCTGTGCTGACACCTGCCTATGTAGAGGTGGAAACCTTGTCTGACACCGCCCGCGGAGCAGGCGGCTTTGGCTCAACTGGAAAGTAAAAAAATACCTGCCGGATTTCGGCAGGTATTTTTCTTAGTAAAACAGCAAATCGGAATAGGTGGGATAGGGCCAGTAGTCCTTGTCGGTCAGGCTTTCCAAGGCGTCTGCCTGTGCGCGCAGAGACTCCATATCGGCGACAATAACTTCCCGATAGTAAATGGCAAGGGCTTCCTTATCATCCTTAGGCGTATGAACAAGATCTCTTTGCAGCCGCTCGCAACACTGATACATTGTATCGCAGGCACGGGAGAGCTGCTGTGCGATCTGCATTTCCGCCTCGCAGGTAAGTCCCAGCTCCTTCTTAGCCAGAATTCCCTTGGACAGGTCTCTGCAATAGCGCATTGCTGCCGGAAGAATCTGGTGCAGCGCCATATCAATGCAGGTCTTCGCCTCGATGTTAACAATCTTGCGGTAGGCGTCCAGATGGATTTCGTATCTTGCCCGGAATTCGTTCTCGGCGTAAATACCGTGCTTTGTAACAAGGTCAATGTTCTTCTGACTGAAATAGGTGGGCAGACATTTTGCTGTGGAGGGATAATTGCTCAAACCGCGGCGGGCGGCTTCATTCGTCCACTCAGCAGAGTAGCCGTTGCCGTTGAAGATAATTCTCTGATGCTCAGTGAGCGTGCGGCACACAAGCTTCTGCAGAGCGGCCTCAAAGTCCTCAGCCTGCTCCAGCTCGTCAGCAAATTTACCCAGTTCTTCCGCCATAATGGTGTTGAGCGCAATGTTGGGGCCGGCGATGGACTGGGAAGAACCCAGCATACGGAACTCAAACTTATTGCCGGTAAAGGCGAGGGGAGAGGTACGGTTGCGGTCTGTGGTGTCCTTGGGGATAGCGGGCAGAACGTCTACACCGATGCGCATAACACTCTTTTCGGGGTCGGTATAATTGGTGCCGTTGATAATGGAGTTAACAACAGCATTCAGCTCGTCACCAAGGAAAATGGAGATGATAGCAGGGGGCGCTTCGTGAGAGCCGAGCCGGTGATCGTTTCCGGCAGAGGCAACCGTGCAGCGCAGGAAGTCCTGATATTCGTCAATGCCCTTGATAAAGGCAGACAGGAAGACCAGGAACCGGGCGTTCTGTCTGGGCGTCTCGCCGGGACGGAACAGGTTGTCGCCAGTGTCGGTGGCAAGAGACCAGTTGTTGTGCTTGCCGGAGCCGTTTACGCCGGCAAAGGGCTTTTCGTGAAGCAGGCAGACCAGATTATGCTTTGCGGCGCACTTTTTCATCACCATCATAATAATCTGGTTGGCGTCGCAGGCGCTGTTTGCATCGGTGTAAATGGGGGCAATCTCGTGCTGACAGGGCGCTGTCTCGTTGTGCTTAGTCTTGGACAGGATACCCAGCCGCCACAGCTGCTCATCCAAATCCCGCATAAAGTTGGAAACACGGGTGCGGATTGTGCCGAAGTAGTGATCGTCCAGCTCCTGACCTTTTGGGGGCAGCGCGCCAAACAGCGTACGGCCGGTCAGCCGCAAATCCTCGCGCTTGGCATACATATCCTTGGGCAGCAGGAAATACTCCTGCTCAGCGCCCACACAGGTGACCACACGTTTGGTCTCATTGTCGCCAAACAGACGCAGAATTCGCAGAGCCTCCCGGGAGACCTCGTCAATGGAGCGCAGGAGCGGTGTCTTCTTGTCCAGAGCCGCGCCGGTGAAGGAGAAGAAGCAGGTGGGTATGTAGAGACTTCCGTCCTTTACAAAGGCAAAGGCGGTGGGGTCCCACGCTGTATAGCCACGGGCCTCAAAGGTGGCGCGCAGACCACCGGAGGGGAAAGAGGATGCGTCCGGCTCGCCCCGCACAAGGGCCTTGCCGGAGAACTCCATAATCACTCTGCCGTCTTTGGTGGGTTCTATAAAGGAATCGTGCTTTTCTGCGGTGATGCCTGTCATAGGCTGGAACCAGTGGGTGTAGTGGGTAGCGCCTTTTTCGATGGCCCACTCCTTCATAGCCTCTGCGATTTCGTTGGCAACGGTCAGCTCCAGTGGCGTGCTGGTCTCGATGCACTTTTTCCACGCAGAGAAGATGTCGGCGTGCAGACGCTGCTTCATTACCGATTCGTTAAACACATCACTGCCGAAAATTTCCGGTACATTCAAATTACTGCTCATTTTGATACTTCCTTTCAAAATGAAATTCTTGATATTTCGCCTAATATACAACTTATATTAAATTTTATTCTATCAGAGGCAAAATTGCAAGGGATAATTATGAATAAATTTATTCTCTGTGGAAATCCATACTTGTCTAATGCCCACAAAACAAAAATTCTCACAGTTTTGCTTGCATTTTACTGTGAAACGATGTATAGTTACCTCTATAAATCATATGAAAAGAGGAGTCTGTATGTCCTATTTAACGATGTCCAAGGCGCAATTGCAGGAAGCCTATGCTGCACTGTGCAGCCATTTTGACGGCTGCAAGGCACAGAATTTGAAGCTGAATATGGCCCGTGGCAAGCCCGGTGCAGGTCAGCTGGATGTTATAAGTGATATTCTTTCCTGCCTGGTTGATCCGGCAGAGTGTTTTTCTGACGGAATCGATGCCAGAAATTACGGCGAGCTGGCTGGTCTGCCGGCTGCAAGAGCTTATTGGGCGGATGTGTTGGGCTGTAAGCCGGAGCAGACCTTCCTGGGCGGCTCTGCCAGTCTGAATTTGATGTTTGATGTGATATCCCGCGCCTATTCTCACGGTCTGGTGAACAGCCCCCGGCCCTGGTGCAAGGAGGAGACTGTTAAGTTCCTGTGTCCCAGCCCCGGTTATGACCGCCATTTCAGAATCACCGAGCTGTTCGGCGCGCAGATGATTACCGTTCCTATGACTGCTACCGGCCCCGATATGGATATGGTGGAGCAGTTGGTGAAAGACCCTTGCGTTAAGGGTATCTGGTGCGTACCCAAGTATTCCAATCCCGAGGGCATCATCTACTCCGACGAAACGGTAAACCGTTTTGCAAATCTGAAGCCTGCGGCGCCCGACTTTACCATTATGTGGGATAATGCCTATTGCGTCCACGAGTTTGAAGGGGAGTTTGTGCCCTTCCCGGACATTATTTCTTTGTGTGAGAAAGCCGGAAATCCGGATATGGTTTATGAGTTTGCATCGACCTCCAAGATTACATTCCCCGGTGCCGGTATTTCTGTTTTGGCATCCTCTGAGAAGAATATTGCGTACATTATGGATCTTTTCGGTGTGCAGATTATCTCCCACGACAAGATTAACCAGCTGCGCCACGTAAAGTATCTGAAAGATAAGGCGCACACTTTGGAGATTATGAAGCGCCATGCTGCCGTTCTGGCACCGAAATTCAAGCTGGTGGCAGATATGCTGGAAAAGGAGATTGCACCCTGCGGTTTTGCCCAGTGGAATCGCCCCAAGGGCGGCTACTTTGTGAGCCTGAACACGATGCCCGGTACTGCCAAGCGCGCCCTTGCCCTGTGCAAGGAGGCAGGTGTTGTGATGACCTCTGCCGGCGCGACCTTCCCTTACGGCATTGACCCCCAGGACAGCAATATCCGCATTGCTCCCAGTCTGCCGCCTGTTGCCGAGCTGGAAAAGGCGATGGACGTATTCTGCACGTGCCTGAAAATGGCAGCGATCGAGAAATTGTTGGAAACCAATTAACGGAAAAGGGCAGACGTTTGTCTGCCCTTTTTAAGCAGGGAGGGACTTCTATGAATTCTGCAAAGAAAGCATATTACAATAAGCGCGGAGAAATTCTGGTCAAGAATCTTATCAGCCGGCATTTTGACGCTGTCTACTGCCAGAGTGCCGAGGAAGCGCTGGAAAAAGCGCTGCAATGGATTCCGCAGGGCGCATCTGTCGGTTGGGGTGGTACGGTGTCTGCCCAGCAGATTGGCCTGCTTGACGCGGTAAAGGCCGGTCCATACAGGGCGATTGACCGCAACGGGTGCAAAACGCAGGAGGAAAGAGCCGAGGCAGAAAAGGAATGTATGTTTACCGACGTGTTCTTAACCGGCGCCAATGCACTGAGCTTAAGCGGCGAAATGGTAAATATTGATGGTATGGGCAACCGTGTTGGTGCCATTGTCTATGGCCCCAAAAACGTCATTGTTGTTGCCGGTATGAACAAGGTTGAAGACACCTTGAAGGACGCGGTTATCCGGGCAAGAACGGTTGCAGCGCCTACGAATCAGCAGCGTTTTCTGCTGAATACACCCTGCACCGCTACAGGCACCTGTGCCGATTGCAAGTCGCCGGAGTGCATCTGCAATCAGATTGTCATTACCCGCCACTGCCGTCCTGCCGGTCGAATCAAGTTTGTGTTGGTAGGGGAGGACCTGGGTTTTTAACCCCTGTGCTGGAAGGAAATATTCCTTGACAAATGGTGTATTTTTGAATATCATTTTTGTGTATACTATCCAGCCTTGGAGGACCTGTTTATGATTACGCCCAACGGCTTGTTTGCGGACGTACCTGCCCAGCTTTGGAATGACTGGACCTGGCAGGCAAAAAACCGCATTACCACACTTGCTGAGCTGAAAAAATATATTTCGCTGACAGCGGAAGAGGAACAGAGCATTGAGAAGTGCCTTGCAACCTTCCGTATGGCAGTGACCCCATATTACCTGTCACTTATCGATTTGCAGGACCCTGCCGATCCTATCCGTAAGCAGGCAATTCCCTCTGCCGAGGAGCTGTACTTTGCACCGGAGGAGTCAGCCGACTCTCTTCATGAGGATACGGATTCTCCCGTAAAGGGCCTTACCCATCGTTATCCCGACAGAGTGCTGTTCTTAATTACAGACCGCTGTGCTGCCTACTGCCGTCACTGTACACGGCGGCGTCTGGTGGGTCAGACGGATAATGCAATGCCAAAGCAGCAGATCGACGCGTGTATTGACTACATTCGCCAGCACCCTGAGGTGCGGGATGTTCTGGTCTCCGGTGGCGATGTGTTTATGCAAAGTGATGAGACACTGGAGTATGTGATTTCTTCTTTGCGCACCATTGAACACGTGGAAATTATCCGTTTGGGTACACGCACCCCTGCGGTTATGCCCCAGCGCATTACCCCGCAGCTGTGTGATATGCTGAAGAAGTATCACCCCATCTGGGTAAATGTCCATTTCAACCACCCCAACGAGATTACTCCTGAGGCAGCCGAGGCTTGTGCCCGTCTGGCAGATGCCGGTGTTCCTCTGGGTAACCAGAGCGTGCTGCTGGCCGGTGTTAACGACTGTGTGCACGTGATGCGCAAACTGGTCAATGACCTTGTAAAAATTCGGGTCAGACCCTATTATATCTATGCCTGCGACTTGAGTCTCGGACTGTCCCACTTCCGCACACCGGTGAGTAAGGGTATTGAGATTATTGAGGGCCTGCGCGGTCACACCAGTGGTTTCTGTGTTCCCACATTTGTGGTGGACGCGCCCGGTGGCGGCGGAAAAGTTCCCGTAATGCCCAACTATGTTTTGAGTCAGTCACCGCGGAAGGTGATTCTGCGAAACTTTGAGGGCGTGATTACTACCTATACCGAGCCGGAGCATTATGCGCCTACCTGCAACTGTCCGGTTTGCCGTGGTGATAAAGAGAACACGGCCAACGGTGTGTTAGGTCTTACCCAGGGACAAGCGCTTAGCTTTGAGCCTACGGATTTACCGAGAAAGAAACGTCTCCACGGAAATTAAGAAAAGAGCCGCTCATTTGAGCGGCTCTTGTTTTATTTCTTGGGCTTTGTTTTGATGAATTCCAGTGTGGAATTGAAGGCGTTTTTTGCAATTGTGTAATTGCCTGCACCTTGTATTTCTACACCCTTTGCTTTCAGAATGCCCTTTAAGATTTGCTCGGCAAACCAAGGGTTTTTCACAAACAGCGGACCGAGACAGTTGGTGTAAATCAAATTCTTCCAACGGGCGCCCTCTGCGCCGGAGTTGTTGTTGCCCATACCGTAGAGCGTGGTTGCAAGGGGATACTTTGCCTCCACATCCGCCATTTGTATCTGGGAGCCTGCCAGCTCCAGCGAAGCGTCGTTTAGTCTGATGTGCAGGTCATCGCCCCAGACAAGGCTTCGTTCCTTGGCTGTCATATCCAGAAGCCCCAAACAGTCCAAAGTGTTGCCATCTTCACGAAGAACGGATTTACCGAACAGCAGACCTGATGTGCCGATTGCAACCAGATAACCGCCGTTCTCTAAATACTCGCGCAGCTTGCTGTTTTGGAGCGGTGCAACCAAATGGCTGAGCGTGGAAATTTCGCCGGGCAGAAAGATGAGCAAATCCAGTTCATCAAAGAGGATGGGGTCATCGAAATCCTCGATTCGTTTGACCTCAACCTGGATACCCAGTTGCTTTCCAACGTCAACCAGAGCCTGCACACTGCCGCGCTCACCGTGGAGATTCAGAAGGTCGGGGTACATCCAACCAACAGTAATTTTATGCACGGTCTGCACCTCCCTGGCTAAAATAGTGTTTGACTTCCGGAGCGTGAACAGTGTTGGTCAGAATGTAGACAACGTTTGCTTCAATGTCCTCCAGCTTGGAAAAGACAACAGACACATCGTTGGTGTCAAAGACAGTAACACGGTTTTCTTCCGCGCCTGCCAGAATCATTCGGCTGGCAATGTCGTTGGCGACAGTGGTTGAGAAGGCCACATAATGCTCCACGTCGCTGTTTACAACAGAGGTAAAGTCGCAATCAAAGAAGTAGAAGCTGCCGCCATAGTAGGGGTAGAAGTCTGTAATCTGATACATACCCACAAACACAGCCTTGCGCCGCTTGTCCCCGGCGATAATGTCCAGCTGTGACTGGAGGGCCTCTGGATTCTCCTGCTTACCCCGCAAATAGTGGATTTCCTTGCCCCGGTAGTGGATAACGCTTTCGTGGGATGCCGGATTCTTGAAAGAGGCAAAGCCGCTCTGGATTTCCACATTGGAAAGACCAATATTGCGGAAAATAGCAATGCACATTGCGAAATTATAAATATAGAAGGGGTTATTGTAGGGGACTGTCCAGCGGAACTGCTCACAGGTGAAGGTGTTGCTGTCAAAATCCACATCGGAAATGCGTATTTTGACGTCCTCGCGGGAGGCGTTGTCGCATTTGGTGCAGTGATATGCGCCGATATTGGCCAAATTGTAGTAATTATAGTGGATGGGGTGGGCGCACTTGGGACAGGGGAGTGTCACATTGTAAAAATCGTCGCAGACAAAGCTTCTGCTGTTGTGTTCCACACTAAACCAGACTGTGTTACCTGCAAATGCGTGGAGACTGCCGCTGCGGGGTTCCTCGTTGTTCAGATACAACGTCATATCCTTGGTGATCGCGCTTCGAATCTTCCGCAGAACAAAATCAGGGTCGCCGTTTCGCTGCACCTGGTCCTTTTGCAGATTGGTGATTCCCAAATTCCGTCCGGGGAGCACTTTGCGGACCAATGGGATGCTGCGTTCGTCCACTTCCAGCACCATATATTCCTTGTTCAGCGCACCGAAGATGGTGGAATTCTTAATCAGAGTTGTAGCAATGCCGCTGACCATATTGGCGCCTTCTGTGTTGCAGGCTACCCGCTTGCCGGCGGATGTGAGAGTGTGATACAGAAGATTCGTGGTAGTGGATTTTCCGTTGGTGCCGGAAATGAAATACACCTTGTCATAATCAATTTTCCGAAAATGGGAAACAAAATCCGGCATCAGCTTGGTTGCGATTTTGCCGGAGTAGTTGCTGCCTCTCTTTTTATCCACTAAATTCACGCCAAAAGCAATGAATTTGGCTATCCATAAGGTAAGCAAAAAGCGCATATATGCAATACCCCCGTAGTGATTTTTGTTAGTATACCATATTTTTCGAAGAATTGCTACTGTTTGTTGTATTTTGATGGATTCGTCGTGTAGTGATGAGGGGAGTCGAGGAATTAAGGAAGCTACCAGTGTTTGCACTGGTAGCAGCAACAGTTCACCGAACTGTTGCATTTAGAATAGGTTCGACTCTCTCTCCTTACAACCAAAAAGAAGACCACTCACGGAAGGAGATGAGGGGAGTCGAGAAATTAAGGGAGCTACCAGTGTTTGCACTGGTAGCAGCAACAGTTCACCGAACTGTTGCATTTTGATGGGTTCGACTCCCTATTTACCAATAAGAAATGCCACCCAAAGGGGTGGCATTTCTTATTGGTGGAGATGAGGGGAGTCGGACCCCTGTCCGAAAGCAACTTGACAGGACTTTCTCCGGGCGCAGTTTATTATTTGCATTCCCTCACCGTACCGGGAACAAACACCCTGTACAGCTTGGTAGCTTCATTATGCGTGGTGCGCTCAAAGCTTTGCGCACGCACGGTCTCCACTCAGATGACACCCTGGGCCGGCTCGTGGACCTTCCGGCGAGGTTGCGCGCCTAATTAGGCAGCCAGAGCAACAGTTCTGTTGTCAGTTAAATTTAAAAGTTACCCATTTTATCGTGGTTAGGCGCCACGGCTCGCTTATCCAGCCTCACTACCCCCGAGGAAACCAGTACGGCCCCATATGGGGGCAGGGGAGTAACCCCTGCCGAAGTTTTAGAATCTGCCGTAGGGATCGGGGAGCT
>JAZTWB010000089.1:0-7504 GCA_045635645.1 Faecousia sp.
GATTGGCTATAACAAGGTCTTTGGCTACTACATTGAGGTGTCCAACTCCTTCCGCGATATGGTGCCTGAGACGTACATCCGCAAGCAGACGCTGGTCAACGGTGAGCGCTTCATCACCCAGGAGCTGAAGGATCTGGAACACGATATCCTCTCCGCTGCCGACCGTGTCAGCGCATTGGAGTACGATCTCTTCACCCGCCTGCGTCTGGAGATTGCCGCCGCCGTCAGCCGCGTGCAGCAGACTGCTGCCGCCGTGGCGGAGCTGGACTGCCTGTGCTCTCTGGCTGCCGTGGCGGTGAAGAACAACTACTGCTGCCCGGTGGTGGACGATTCCGGGGTGATCGAGATCCACGCCGGCCGCCACCCGGTGGTGGAGTGTATGCGTAAGGACACCCTCTTTGTGCACAACGATACGTATATGGGGCAAACGGCAGACCGCGCTGCTATCATCACCGGCCCCAATATGGCGGGTAAATCCACCTATATGCGGCAGGTGGCGCTGATTGTGCTGATGGCGCAGATGGGCTCGTTCGTGCCTGCCAAGAGCGCACGCATTGGCATTGTGGACAGAATCTTCACCCGTATCGGCGCAAGCGACGATCTGGCGTCCGGCCAGTCCACCTTTATGGTGGAGATGTCGGAAATGGCGTCCATTTTGAAGTACGCCACCACCAAGAGTCTGCTGATTTTAGACGAAATCGGCCGCGGTACGTCTACCTACGACGGTATGGCAATCGCCCGGGCAGTGCTGGCATATGCCGCCAATCCCAAGCATTTGGGGGCAAAAACTCTGTTTGCCACCCACTACCACGAGCTGAGCGTCATTGAAGACCAACTGCCGGGTATCAAAAACTACAACATCGCAGTCAAAAAGCGGGGCGACAAGATGATTTTCCTGCGGAAAATCATTCCCGGCGCCACCGACGACAGCTTCGGCGTAGAGGTTGCCAAGCTGGCAGGTCTGCCGGGCGGCGTTATCAGCCGGGCAAGAGAGATTTTGCAGGAGCTGGAGACCGAGGGCAAACCCCAACCCAAGGTGGTACGGGCAGAGCCGGAGGACGACCAGATCAGTATGCTGGATATGACCGGCCAGCAGATTTGCAACGCACTAAGCGCGCTGAGCGTAGAGACCCTCACCCCCATCGAAGCAATGAACGAGCTATACAAGCTGAAGAAAATGCTGGAGTGATTATGAAGCTTTCTGTTTCCACCACCCATAAGGAAAATTTGCTGGGCTGGGGCTATTGGCTGATTTCCCTGTTTGTGCTGCCCTTTGCCCTTGACCTTGTAAGCAACCTGCTGCCTGTTCCCTTGTCTGATACCGGGGAAAATCTGGTGTTCTTTGCTGTGAATTTTCTGGCGGTGACTGTGATTTTTCGCAGATTTCTCGCCTCTTCCGTAAGACAGGCGCTGAACACGCCTTGGCGCTGTCTGCGGTTTGCTGCGCTGGGTCTTGCTTTGTACTTTATTGCAATGTGGGCAATCTCCCAAGCAATTGTTTGGTGTTACCCGGACTTTTCCAACGTCAACGACGATGCGATTGCAGACCTTGCCGGTGAAAATTATTCCCTTTGGGCCTTTGGTACGATTTTCCTTGTGCCTGTCACCGAGGAGCTGCTCCACCGGGGACTTGTTTTCCAGAATCTGCAAAGACGGAGCCGTGGGCTGGCCTACTGTGCATCCACCCTTGCCTTTTCTTTCGTCCATATTTTAGGATACCTCGGCAAAGCGGATGCCTTGACACTGGCCCTTTGCTTTGCGCAGTATCTGCCTGCGGGACTGGCATTGGCGTGGGCCTACGAAAAGTCCGACACCATTGTTGCCCCTATGCTGATACACATTACCATTAACCAAATCGGCATGTCTGCCCTGAGGTGATTTTATGTCAAAAATTATTCAGCTTTCCCCCCACGTTGCCAACTTAATCGCCGCCGGTGAAGTGGTGGAGCGGCCCGCCTCCGTTGTCAAGGAGCTGCTGGAAAATGCCGTGGACGCCGGCGCTACCCAGGTGACTGTGGAAATCCGCGACGGCGGTATGACCTTTCTGCGGGTCACCGACAACGGCTGCGGTATGTCTCCCGAGGACGCCCGCACCGCCTTTCTCCGCCACGCCACCTCCAAGCTGAAAACCGCCGAGGATTTATCTGCCATTGCCACAATGGGCTTCCGGGGTGAAGCTCTGGCGGCGGTGGCGTCCGTCAGCAGAATCGACCTGCTCACCAAGACCCCCGGCTCTGTCAGCGGCACATCATTGTCTTTGGAGGCGGGCAAAATAACAGAAGAATCCGAGGCCGGCTGTCCCGACGGCACCACCATCATTGTGCGGGACTTGTTCTTCAACACACCGGCCCGTATGAAATTTATGAAGTCCGACACCGTAGAGGGTGGCAAGGTCGCTTCTGCGGTGCAGCTGCAGGCCCTTGCCCACCCGGACGTGGCGTTCCGCTTTCTGAAAGACGGCAAAGAGGTGCTCTCCACCCCCGGCACAGGCGGTCTGGAGGCGGCGGCTTATTGTGTCTACGGACGGGACAGCGGCAAAATGATTCCCCTTGAGAGCAAGTGGGAGAGCTTTACCCTCACCGGCTTTGTATCCAAGCCCACCGATGCACGGCCCAGCCGGGCAATGCAGACCTTCTTTGTCAACGGCCGTCCGGTCAAGTCCAAGCTGTTGATTGCGGCGCTGGAGGAGGCCTACCGGAATCAGATTATGGTGGGCAAGTTCCCCGCCTGCGTATTGCATTTGACCGTTCCTGCCGCCAGTGTGGATGTGAACGTCCACCCTGCCAAGACAGAGGTAAAATTCTTAAACGAAAAAGCAGTCTTTGACTGCATTCACTACGGCGTTCTGGGCGCGCTGAACAAGACGTCGGACCGTCCTGCCGTGCAGTTCAAACAGACACCGCCTCCGGCGGAAAAGCCTGCCACGCCTGCGCCCAAGCAGGAGAACTTTTTCCGCACAATGAACGCCCAGGAATATCGGCAGTTCTCTGCCGCCTTAAAGGACGCGCCCAAGCCATCTCCCCTGGCCGCAGCCGCCACGGCGATGGCTGTGGAGCAACGCGCTGCATTGCCTGTGCGGGAGACGGTTATCCGTCCTGCCCCCACACCCGCGCCTATCCCCGTACCCGCGCCCAAAGAGCCGGAGCAAGCGGTGATTTCTGCAATGCAGGCAGATATCCCCTGGCGGTTTGTGGGTGAGCTGTACAACACCTACATTCTGGTTGAGCGGGGTGAGGAGGCCTATCTTATCGACAAGCACGCCGCCCACGAGCGGATTCTCTTTGAAAAGCTCAAGGCCAATCAGGAGGCCATTTCCTCCCAGGCGCTGCTGTCCCCCGTCGCCCAGCGAATGAATCCGGAATCCGCTGCCCTTTTGCTGGAAAATCAGACCCTTTTGGAGGAATTGGGCTTTGAAATCCAGTCCTTTGGAGAAAACACCCTTTTGGTGCGGCAGATTCCTATGGATTTGGACGCATCCCAGATTGCTGACGCGCTGGAAACCTTAGCCGCGGATTTGGCAGACGGTCGGAAAACCCGCAAGGACTCCGTCCGGGACGAGCTGCTCCACACCGTTGCCTGCAAGGCTGCTATCAAGGCCGGCTGGCAAAGCAGTTCGCAGGAGCTGATGAAGCTTGCCGAGCAGGTGCTGAGCCGGGAGGATTTGAAGCACTGCCCCCACGGCAGACCCATCTGCATTACGTTGAGCAAAAAACAGCTGGAAAAGCAATTTAAGCGGAGCTGATTATGAATAACATTATCTGCATTGCCGGGCCCACCGCCTCCGGCAAGACTGCCCTGTCCATTGCGCTGGCGAAGGAATTGGGCGGCGAAATCGTGTCCTGCGATTCTATGCAGGTCTACAAGGGTATGGACATCGGCACGGCAAAGCCTACCGCCGAAGAAATGGAGAACATCCCCCACCATATGCTGTCTGTGGCAGAGCCGTGGGAGGACTTTTCCGTGGGCAAGTACTGCCAGATGGCGACCC
Source organism: Faecousia sp. (assembly GCA_045635645.1). Taxonomy (GTDB): domain Bacteria; phylum Bacillota; class Clostridia; order Oscillospirales; family Oscillospiraceae; genus Faecousia. The sequence goes on from JAZTWB010000089.1 coordinate 3,989, forward strand.
CCATTGTTGACGACATTTTAGCCCGGGGCAAAACCGCCATTATTGTCGGCGGCACAGGCCTTTATATGGACGCGCTGATTCGCGGCAACGACTTTGCCCCCGTGCCTGCCACCGGCTGCCGTGAACAGCTGGAGCAACAAGCAGAAACCGAGGGAATTGACGCGCTGATTGCCCGGCTTCGCGCCGTAGACCCGGAATCGGCAGACCGTCTGCACCCGTCCGACCGGAAGCGGATTATCCGGGCGCTGGAGGTGTACTTAGAAACCGGTGAGACCATCACAGAGCACAACCGGAAAACCCAGCTGCTCCCGCCCCGGTACAGCCCTGTCTGGTTTGCGCTGGAGGACGCAGATCGCGCCACCCTATACAGCCGGATTGACCGCCGTGTGGAAACGATGCTGAAAATGGGTCTCATTGAAGAAATTCAGGAACTTTTAGAGCGGGGCGTGCCGGAAAAATGCACCGCTATGCAGGCCATCGGCTACAAGGAATTTGTGGACGTGCTGCACGGCCGCAGCAGTATGGACACTGCCACCGCACTGGTGCAGCAGTCCTCCCGGAAGTACGCCAAGCGGCAGCTGACCTGGTTTCGGCGGAATCCCGCCATTTCCTGGCTCCGTCGGGAGGAAAACGAGGGCACCGGGGAAATTCTTGAAAAAGCACGACAGGTTTTAGCAGATTCCGACAAGTGAAAAGTGGTAAGATTTATGTATCCCAAAGAAAGAAGGAATACATATGTCTGAACCTATGAATTTACAGGAAGCCATTTTGAAAGAGGTATGCCGGGAGAAGGTTCCCGTGACACTGTTTCTGATGAATGGCTTTCAGCTCCGGGGCACCATCACCGGCTATGACAGCTTTGTGGTGGTACTGGTGACAGACGGCAAGCAGCAGATGATTTACAAGCACGCCATCTCCACCCTCGCCCCTATGAAGCCGGTAAAAGCAGCGGACTGACCCTATGTCCAAAAAAGACGGCGGAGCATTGCTTCGCCGTCTTTTTCTATGTAGAGAAAGGAACACACTATGTCTATTGCCGAAAATGTTGCCCGCATAAAGGAAGAAATGGCCAAAGCTGCAGTAGCTGCAGGCCGTGACCCTAAGGACATTCTCCTGTGTGCCGCCACCAAAATGAACGACGCCGACGCCGTCCGGCAGGCCATTGCTGCCGGTGTGGACTGCTGCGGCGAAAACCGTGTGCAGGAGCTGACCAAAAAGCTCTCGGAAAACGCCTATGAAGGTGTACCTGTACATTTTATTGGCCATTTGCAGACCAATAAGGTACGGCAGGTGGTGGGAAAGGTCAGTCTCATTCAAAGCGTGGATTCTATGCGGTTGCTGGAGGCCATCGAAAAGGAGGCTGCCAAGCAGGGTATCCGGCAGGACATTTTGTTGGAGGTCAATATCGGAAACGAGGAGAGCAAATCCGGCTTCGCTCTGGAGGAAATGGAAAGTGTCCTGGAGAAAATCGGGGCGTTTTCCGCAATTTGCGTCCGGGGATTTATGGCAATTCCCCCAATTTGCCAAAATTCTACCGATAATCACAAATTTTTTCAAAAAATGTACAACCTTTCTGTTGACATAATGGCAAAAAAATACGATAATGTATGTGTCGATATATTGTCTATGGGTATGTCTGATGATTTTGCAGATGCCATTGCCTGTGGCAGCACGATGATTCGTGTGGGCACTGCCATCTTCGGCGCCCGGGACTATCAATAGTCTCATTCCCTGCGGGGTGAGAACACATTAGGAGGATATAGAAATATGAGCTTTTGGGACAATGTAAAGAAATTCGCCCAGCCCTATTCCGAAGAGGATTACGACGATTACGATGAAGAGATGGACGAATACGAGCAGGAGGTTCAGGAAGCTGCTCCCCGCAGCCGTCGCCCCTCTCCTTTCGGTGCTGTTGCGCAGGAAACTGAGCCTGCCCCTGCAGCTGCTCCCTCCGGCTTTGGCGGCCAGGTGCTGAATATGAGCTCCGGCAAACAGGAGGTTGTCCTGTTCCACGCCAAGACCTTTGACGATGCTGCCAAGGCTGCTGACGAGCTGCGCAAGAGAAAGGCCGTCATTCTGAATATGGAAAATGTAGACAAGTCTCTGACCCGCCGGGTAGTGGACTTCCTGTCCGGCAGCGTTTACGCTCTGGACGGCCGCGTGAAAAAGGTTGCCCAGTCTACTTACCTGTTCTGCCCCCACAATATGGACGTAGTGGGTGACCTGGAGAGCTTCCAGTCCGAATCTGAAGTCTTTTTTTAAGAACGGATAGAAAGGAAATGTTATGTTAACTCCTCAACAGATAGATCAAATTTCCTTTAACCGCGCCACCTTCGGCGGTTATGATATGCAGTCCGTGGACGAATTCCTGGAGCCCCTGACCGAGGACTATGTCACGCTGTACAAGGAAAACGCTCTGCTTAAGAGCAAGATGAAGGTGCTGGTGAGCAAGCTGGAGGAATACCGCACCAACGAAGCCAGCATGAAGGACGCCATCGTCAACGCCCAGAAGACCTGCGACCTGATGGTGAAGGAAGCCGAGGCAAAATGCACCCAGATGCTGGCCGATGCCAACGCCACCGCCATTGAAAACGCCAAGAACGCTGACTCTATGATTGCCGCTGAGGAAGCCCGGGTGGACAACGCCCGCAAGACCGCCGCAGAGAAGATTGACTCTCTGAAGGACCAGCTGACCTCCTGCATTCAGATGCTCGAGCGTATCAAGACCGCCAATCCCCCTTCCCCCGCGCCTGCCGGAATGTTTGATTTCGACCAGGTAGAGGGCAAGGAGCCCACCGAGGCGGATGCCGTAGCAGACGAGATTGCTGCCAACCTGCAGGCGCTGGTCGGCACAACGGATGATGCCCATCCCACTGCCGCGCCCAAGCACCCCACCACAGATTCCACCACCGGCAAGTTCAACAACCTGCAGTTCGGTCGGAATTATGACCCCACCAAGCACTAAGTTGATATATAACGCTTAGATAAGGACAGGCAAAAACGATACTGCTCCCAGAGAGCTGCCGGTTGGTGCAAGGCAGCAGCAAGGCGTTTTTTGTATCCCCTTTGAGCAGCGCACCGAAATTTTAGTAGGCTGCGCCGGGTTTGCCCGATACAGCAAGTTCAAGTGCCGCCAAATGGCGGAATGAGAGTGGTACCGCAGAGGTTACAATGCCTTTGTCTCTTAACGAGACAAAGGCATTTATTTTTATTGATCATACTATGGAGGTATTTCCAATGGAATACAAAAACACCATTATCACCCCCAAGACGGATTTCCCTATGAAGGCAGGTCTGCCTGCCCGGGAGCCCGGCATGCTGGAGCGCTGGAATGAGCAGGACCTCTACTCCCTTATGCTGGAGAAGAACAAGGGTCTGCCCCCCTTCGTGCTGCACGACGGCCCTCCCTTCTCTAACGGCTATATCCATATGGGTCACGCCCTGAACAAGACCCTGAAGGACTTCATCGTCCGTTCCAAGGCCATGGAGGGCTACTATACCCCCTATACCCCCGGC
>JAZTWB010000090.1:0-5792 GCA_045635645.1 Faecousia sp.
GATATGGCATATTCATTGAAAATATGTTGGATGCTGCGGCATAATGAATTGCCCGTGGGGCATGATTTGGCCTTGCCATGATTTGCCCTTCGGGCATGATTTGTGCCTTGCGGCACATTGTTATGAAGGGCAATTCAAATCGTGGAGCGAAGCGAAAAATCATGTGGTTCGGCACAATTCATGACGTAGTCAAATCATTAAAATCAAAGGAGAGAAACTATGGATTTCTACAAAGTACCCATCGGTTTCGGTATGGCTCTGGCAGTAAACGAGCCGGCGATGAATGCTTATTCTGCAATGACCGAAGAACAAAAACAGGCAGTTCTTAACAAGGCCCACAATGTTCGCAGCGAAAAGGAAATGTACGCCCTTGTGGCAACCCTTGCCAACGGTGCAATTGAATGAAAAGATAAACAGGGACACCCGTGTAGGGTGCCCCTGTTTATTATGCAAGGTCATCTTCTGTTAGAAAATCTGTATAGAATTTTGTGATACCTTTGGGTAGTGTGTTGATATATTCAGGGGGCGAATTTAACAGGCGGTTGCAATTTATCGCGGTGTATGATACACTGGGAAAAACGAGAAGAAAGGGAAAGAAAGTAATATGCAAGAAGCAAGGTTAAAACCGAATGCACTGCAGCAGACCAAGCGGAACTCCGCTATGGAGCTGCTTCGGATTGTTGCGATGCTGTTTGTGGTAGTGTCCCACGCCTGCGTCCACAGCGGTATGGACAGTGGCTCAATGCCCGTTTCCCTTAATAAATTTATTGCCCAGTGGGGCGTTTTGGGTAATTTGGGCGTGGACATCTACGTGATGATTACCGGTTATTTCCTGTGCACCAAGGAATCCGGCCAGATCAGATCCCTCACCAAGCTGTTTGCGCAGGTTTGGTTTTACTCCATCGCGCTGTTTTTGGTTGCCAAATTCGGCTTTGGGCAGACCTTTTCTTTGATGACACTGCTAAAGGTGTTCCTGCCTACAATTTTTGAGCAGTATTGGTTCTTCACGGCGTATGTGGCACTGGTGGTGCTCAGCCCCGGCTTGAATATTTTGCTCAAGGCGGCCACCCGGAAGCAGTTGCTGTCGCTGTTGGCGGGATTGATCTTTATTTGGATCATTATTCCTACCTTTAAACCCGGGGCGATGTATGGAGACGAAATTGCCCAGTTCATTCTTCTTTATTTGATTGGCGCTTACTTTAGAATGTATCCGGACAATTGCTTCCAAAGCAAAAAGCTTCGAATCGTTGTAACAACGGTGTCCTTTGCAGTTATGTTTCTTTCTACCGTTGCGCTGGATGTTCTGGGAACGAAAATTTCAGCGCTTGCCAATCGCGGTGTATGGTTTTACAACAGAAATTCTTTGCTCACCATTGGCTGCGCGGTGGGATTGCTGGCCGGTGCGGTGTACAAAAAGCCTTTTTATAATCGGTTTGTCAATACCGTCGGCGGCTGCACCTTTGGCGTATATCTGATTCACGAAAGCATTTCCTTCCGGCCTGTGTTGTGGGGTCAGATTTTGCCTGTTGCGAAATTCCGCAGCTCTCCGCTGCTGGTTGTTGTGCTTTTGGGCGCAGTGCTTGCGGTCTTTTCCGGCGCTGCACTGATTGAGTACCTGCGGCAGAATACGGTTGCAAAGCCTATGACAAAGGCCCTTGACTTATGTGTTGACAAGGTGACTTGTTTAGGCAAAGCGCTATGGCAACGTGTGAAAAAAACGGAACGATAAAATTTCGCCCCCCTTTTTTACAAGGGGGGCGTTCTTAATAAAACAGATATTTACCGTTCTATAGTCCTAAAATGCGTTCGGCGGTTTTGTGGGCAATCTGCTCGAATTGGTCGTCAGTGAGCTTCAGCTTCAAAAAGCGCCGCATTTCCTTTTTAGGGTCCCACATAGGGTAGTCGCTGCCGTAGACGAAGCGCTCCGCGCCGTAGCGGTTAATGTAGGATTCCGCCACGCCCTTTTTCATAAACATTAGTGAGCTGGACACATCGAAGCAACAGCTCTTGTCGTGCAGGCAATTATAGGCCTCCTCGTACAGCTCGTAGCCGCCGAAGTGGGCCGCAATCACCTGCAATTTGGGAAACAGCTCCAGCACGCGGCGCAGTTTTGCGGGGTGGGAGTAGTCAAACCGGTGGTCGCCCATATGAAACAGCACAGGCAGCCGGTCTTGAATTTCTTCGTAAACGGGGAACAGGCGGGGGTCATCGATGGCAAACACCTGGGAATCCGGGTGCATTTTAATGCCCCGCAGACCCTTTTGGCGGATATAGTCCACTTCCTCCATCAAATTTTCCATTCCGGCGTGGATTGTGCCGAAGCCCAAAAAGGAAGGCTCTTTTTCCAGCTGCTCCAAAATGAAATCATTGATGTGCCGGGTCCTGTCCGGCCGCATTGCCACAGGCAGAATCACGTAACGGGTAGTGCCGGCAGCCTGTCCCCGCTCTAAAAGCATCTTGACGGTGCCGTTCATAGTTTTGTTGCCCAGGGAGTAAAACTCCCGGATGCTCTCAGCCGCTTTGGGCGCGATGGCGTCCGGGTATACGTGGGTATGAAAATCGATCAGTTCCAAAATAATTTCCTCTACACAGATTGGGTGTGTTTTGCAACACACCCAATCTGTTTTAGCTTATTTATAAATCAGGGATTCTGCGTAACGGGTAGCGATGACACCCTCGGGCTCGCCGGTCTTCTTGGACTCGGAGAGAATGTGCTCGATGGAGTTGTAGATGTTGTCAACCTTAGCCAGAACTGCATCCTTGTTGTAAGGTCCGTCAACCTCGGCTGCTGCATTGATAACGCCGCCGCCGTTGATGACGAAGTCGGGCGCGTAGTAGATGCCGCGAGCCTTCAGAGCCAGACCGGAAGCGTCATCCAGGATCTGGTTGTTGGAGCCACCGGCAACTGCCTTACAGTTGAGCATAGGAATGGTCTTGGGGTTCAGAATTGCGCCCATAGCGTTGGGGGAGAAGATGTCGCACTCCTGTGCGTAGATCTCTTCGGTGGGAACGATGATTGCGCCGAACTCGTCAGCAGCCTTCTCAGCCATAGCCTTGTTGGAGCGGTTGGCAACGATCAGCTTCGCGCCGGACTCGTTGAGCAGACGGCACAGATCATAGCCGACCTTACCCAGACCCTGCACAGCGATGGTCAGACCCTCCAGAGAGTCAGCGCCCAGAGCGACCTTAGCGGTAGCGCGGATACCCTGCCATACACCGCGGGCGGTGAAGGGGGAGGGGTCGCCGGAGTTCATAGGCAGACCGCAGATGTGATTGGTCTTGCGGAGCATCACCATAGCGTCGTCGCAGGTGGTGTTCACGTCCTCAGCGGTGATGTAGTCGCCGCCTAAGTTGTTGACAGCCTCACCGAAGGCCTCGAACATAGCCTCGGTCTTCTGGGAGGGGTCGGCGATGATAACGCCCTTGCCGCCGCCGTGGGGCAGACCGGCAACTGCGTTTTTGTGGGACATACCGCGGCTTAAGCGCAGAACGTCAAACAGCGCATCGTCGTAGGATGCGTAGGGGAACAGACGGCAGCCGCCGATGGCGGGGCCCAGATTGGTGTTGTGAACAGCGATAATTGCCTTCAGACCTGCTTTTTCGTTGTTGATAAACAGGACTTTCTCGTGGCGATAGTTGCTCATTTCGGTCATTGCATTCATAAAATTTTCCTCCTCAAATTATTTGTAATTTTTACCCAGTGCCAGAGCCTTTTTGTTCAGCTCTACCAGAGCGGCTTTTTTCGCAGGTACCAGCTTTTCCACCACGTTGTCTGTGCCGTCAAAGGACAGCTCGGGGTGGTTCTGGAGCAGGTGACCCACAATAATCATATTGGCAAGGCTGGCAATTTCATTATCCTTTGCCAGCTGGGTGGCGGGGATGTAGAACACATCCACATCGGTGCGCTCCACCTTTGCGTCAATCAGTGCGGAGTCCACGTAGATCTGACCGCCGGGCACCACAGTGTCCACATACTTCTGCAAAGAGGGCAGATTCATGGCAATCAGCACGTCGGGCGCGGTGATGATGGGGGAGCCTACGGGGGTGTCGGACAGAATGACGTTACAGTTGGCGGTGCCGCCACGCATTTCAGGACCGTAGGAGGGAAGCCAGGAGACCTGATTGTCCTCCAGCAGACCCTTGTAAGCAAGGAACTTGCCGGCAAACAGGATACCCTGTCCGCCGAAGCCTGCAATCAAAATCTGAGTTGTCTTCATATTACTCAGCCTCCTTTGCAGCGGTCCGGTCCTTGTAGACGCCCAGAGGATAGTAGGGGAGCATATCGCTTTCCACCCACTGTAGCGCCTTCTGGGGGGTCATACCCCAGTTGGTGGGACAGGCGGAAACCACTTCCACCAGGCTGAAGCCCTTACCGGCAATCTGGTTTTCAAAGGCCTTCTTGATTGCCTTCTTGGCATTCTTTACGTTCTTTACGTTGTTCACGGCCACACGGGTGATGTACTCGGGTCCCTCTAAGGTGGAGAGCATTTCGCAGACCTTGATGGGCCAGCCGCAGTGGTTTACGTCACGACCGTAGGGAGAGGTCTGGGTGACCTGTCCGGGGAGGGAGGTGGGTGCCATCTGGCCGCCGGTCATACCGTAAATGGCGTTGTTGACGAAGATTACGGTGATGTTTTCGTTTCTGGCGGCAGAATGGACGGTCTCTGCCATACCGATGGAGGCCAGGTCGCCGTCACCCTGATAGGTAAAGACGATGTTCTCCGGGCGGCTGCGCTTGATACCGGTAGCGGTAGCGGGCGCTCTGCCGTGGGCAGCCTCGATCATATCGCAGGTAAAGTAGTCATAAGCCATAACGGCGCAGCCAACGGGGGCAACACCGATGGTCTTACCCTCAATGCCCAGCTCGTCAATCACTTCAGCCACCAGACGGTGGATAATGCCGTGGGGGCAGCCGGGGCAGTAGTGCAGAGGCACATCAGCCAGAGATTTGGGCTTTTCAAATACAACTGCCATATCAGAACTCTCCTTTCTGTGCCTTGCGGATGGATTCGAGCACCTCGTCGGGGCTGGGAATCATACCGCCGCACCGGTTGCACAGGGCAACGGGCTTTTTGCACTGGGTATAAAGCTTGATGTCTTCAATCATCTGACCCATACTCAGCTCCACGGAAATGAAGCCTTTGACCTTGTCAGCGGCAGCAAGCAGTGCTTTCTTGGGGAAGGGCCACAGGGTGATGGGGCGAATCAGACCCACCTTGATACCCTCAGCTCTTGCGGCAACCACAGCGTTCTTTGCTACACGGGAAGCGATACCGAAGGCGACGACGCAGTACTCCGCGTCCTCCATCATATACTCCTCCCACATAGGCTCGTTTTCTTCCACGATCTTATACCGCTCGTAGCGCTCGAAGTTCTTCACTTCCAGCTCGTCGGGCTTTAAGTACAGGGAGTTGACCACGTTGTGCTTCCGCTTGCCCTCAGTGCCGGTGAGCGCCCAGGGCTTTTCGTAGGTTTCAATCTCTGCGTCCTCGAAGGAGATAGGCTCCATCATCTGTCCGATGGTGCCGGCTGCCAGAATCATAGAGGTCATTAAGTACTTGTCGGCCAGGTTAAAGCCCTTAATGGTAAGGCTTGCCATTTCCTGCACGGAGGCGGGCGCCAGAGCAATCATTCTGTAGTCGCCGTGCCCGCCGCCCTTGGTGGCCTGGAAGTAGTCGGATTGGCAGGGCTGAATACCGCCCAGACCCGGGCCGCCGCGCTGGACGTTGACCACCAGTGCAGGCACGTCAGAGCCGGCAATGTAGCTAAGACCCTCTGCCTTAAGGCTGATT
>JAZTWB010000091.1:0-9084 GCA_045635645.1 Faecousia sp.
GCGGTAAGGCACCAGACTTTGACTCTGGCATTCGTAGGTTCAAATCCTGCCATCCCAGCCATTTGACCCGCTAGCTCAGTTGGCAGAGCAACTGCCTTTTAAGCAGTGGGTCCGGAGTTCGAATCTCCGGCGGGTCACCAAAAAAGGATAGATACCATTCGGTATCTATCCTTTTTTCTTTGAGCAGACGGAGATTCGAACCATCTAAATGCAACAGTCCGGTGGACTGTTGCTGCCACCAGTGCAAACACTGGTGTCTACAATAATTTTTGCCTCCGGCAAAAATGCAAGCGAATCGACCGCGGGTCACCGCCATTCGTGCAAACGAATCGACCGTGGTTATTCCCCATAAAAATACAGAAAAAGTACTTGACTTTGCCCAAAACCTATGATAATATACCCAAGTAATAAAGAAGGCCTGTATCCGCCTCACCTCCAGCGAACGCGCAAAGAGGTTAATATTCCACCTTCCCTTGCGGGGAGTCTGTGAATGTGCGGGTGCGTGGCATCCGCTTTTTTGTTTTTATTTGGAGGTGCTTACCATAGCCAAGTTAGATCATCAGCTCAACGAGGAAATCCAGGACAAGGAGATTCGTGTCATCGGCAACGACGGCGCGCAGCTGGGTATTATGTCCGCAGCCGAAGCCAACCAAATGGCTGAGGAGCAGGGCTTAGACCTGGTAAAAATCTCTCCCAACGCCGTCCCCCCTGTCTGCAAAATTATGGACTACTCCAAGTTCTGCTTCGACCAGAAGAAGCGGGAGAAGGAAGCCAAGAAGAATCAGCGGGTGGTGGAGGTTAAGGAAATCCGTATGAGCCCCAGCATTGACACCAATGACCTGAACACCAAGATTAAGGCCGCGCAGAAATTCCTCAGCGACGGCAACCGCGTGAAGGTCAGCGTGCGCTTCCGCGGCCGTGAAATGGCCCACACCAATCTGGGCGAGAAGCTGCTGATGGACTTTGCCGAGGCCTGTGCTGAGATTGCTTCTATGGAAAAGAACCCCAAGCTGGAAGGCCGGTTCATGGGAATGTTCCTGGCCCCCAAAAACAGTAAGTAACATTTTTGTTCTATTACAAATGATACGGAAGGAGAAACCACTATGCCCAAGCTGAAAACCCATAGCGGTGCCAAGAAGAGATTCAACCTCACCAAGTCCGGTAAGGTCAAGAGAGCCCGCGCTTACAAGAGCCATATCCTCACCAAGAAGGACACCAAGCGTACCCGTCGTCTTCGCACCACTGCCTACGCGGATGATACCAACGTAGCAACCGTTAAGAAGATGATTCCCTACAAATAAGCGAAGGAGGATATTGAGAAATGGCAAGAGTCAAAGGCGCAATGATGACGCGCAAAAGAAGAAATGCTACCCTGAAGCTGGCCAAGGGCTACTGGGGTTCTAAATCCAGACATTTTAAGATGGCCAAGCAGGCCGTTATGAAGTCCGGCAACTACGCTTACGTCGGCCGCAAGCTGAAGAAGCGTGACTACCGCAGACTGTGGATCACCCGTCTGTCTGCTGCTGTTGCTCCCTACGGTCTGAACTACTCCACCTTTATGAACGGTGTGAAGAAGGCCGGCATCGAGCTGAACCGCAAGAGCCTGTCCGAGATGGCTATTCAGGATTCCGCTGCTTTCGCTGCTCTGGTTGAGCAGGCAAAGGCTGCCCTGAAGTAATTGAAAACAAGAAAACTCCCTGCCGCTCGGCAGGGAGTTTTTTTATGCGTTTGTCAGCTTAACGGCTCAAAGTCCGCAGCGCCGTGCTTGCACAGGGGGCACACAATGTCCTCGGGCAGCTCGTCGCCCTCATATACCCAGCCGCAAACCTTGCACACATAGCCCTTCTTGTCTGCGTCGGGCTTGGGCTTTACGTTCTGCAGGTAGTAGGTGTAGGTCATCGTCTCGGACTTATTCAAATTGGCGCACTGGGTCACGTCACAGATGAACATGATATGTGTTCCCAAATCCATCTGATTTATCACCTTGCAGCAAATGAACGCATTGGCGTACTTATCCAGAAACAGCAGACCGTTGGAGGCGCGCTGCACATAGTCAAAGCCTGCCAGCTTATCTGTATCCCGTCCGGAATGGAAGCCGAAGCGCTCAAAGACCGCAAAGGGCGCATCCTGAGACAGTGTGGAAATATTCAGCTTGCCGGTCTTGGCAATCACTTCGCAGGAATAGTTAAGCTTGTTGACGGTCAATGCCACCCGGTTGGGAGTGTTGGTCACCTGGGTAACAGTATTGACAATCAAACCGTTGTCCTTCTTACCATCGTTGGTGGTAACCACATACAGGCCATAGCCGATGTTAAACAGAGCGGTGGGGTCAACGAAATCGTCCTGCACCTGGGCCGCGCCGTAGGAGGCGGCAAGCTCGTCAGCCAGTCTGCCGATTTCCTTTACATTCTCCTGGCTCATAGCAGAAAGAATGGTCACATTGTTTTCGCAATAGGTGATTTTCTTGGACTCTGCCAGCTTCTGCTTCATCACCTTGATGGCAGTGGGCGCCCAGGAGCCGTTTTCAATCATTGCCACTGTCCGATTCTGGAAATTCCGCTCGGTGAGCTTGTCAAGATAGGTGCGCATAAAGGGGAACACGTCGGCATTGTAGGTGGTAGTCGCCAGCACCAGCTTGTCGTAGCGGAAGGCATCGGACACCGCCAGGGCCATATCACACCGTGCCAAATCGTGGACCACCACATTGGGCACTTCCCGCTTCCGCAGCTCCAGCGCCAGCAGCTCGGCGGCCTCCTTGGTGTGGCCGTAAATGGAGGTATAGGCAATCACCACACCGTCGGTTTCGGGGGTGTAGCTGGACCAAATATCATAGAGCTTAATGTAGTGACCCAGATTTTCCGTGAGAACAGGTCCGTGGAGGGGGCAGATAATCTGAATGTCCAGCGTTGCGGCAACCTTCAGAATGTTCTGCACCTGCTTGCCGTACTTGCCCACGATGCCGATAAAATAGCGGCGAGCCTCGTCATCCCAGTCCTCTTTTACGTCCAGCGCGCCGAACTTGCCGAAGCCGTCGGCGGAGAAGAGCACCTTGTCAAAGCTATCGTAGGTCATCATAACCTCCGGCCAGTGCACCATAGGCGCAAAGGCAAAGGTCAGGGTATGCTGACCCAGAGACAGGCTTTCAAAATTCTCCACGCACAGGGTATTTTGCATCGTCAGTGCGGGGAAGAACTGGGCAATCATCACAAAGGTCTTCTTGTTGGCAACCACACACACGTCGGGGTAGGTGTTCACAAAGGCCTCCACGGAGGCGGCGTGGTCCGGCTCCATATGCTGCACCACCAGATAATCCGGCTTGCGTCCAGCCAGGGCCTGCTCAATATTTTTCAGCCACTCGGCTGTTTTGGTGGCATCGATGGTGTCCATCACGGCCACCTTTTCGTCCAGAATCACGTAGGAATTGTACGCCATACCGTTGGGAACAACATACTGGCCCTCAAACAGGTCCACCTCGTGGTCATTGGCGCCTACATACAAAATGGTATCGGTCACTTTTTTCAGCATTGGGTCTTCCTCCTTTATTGGGGAGCCATATCGGCCCGTCTTCTTATGGGTATAGGTTAACACATTTTTTCTATTTTGTCAATAAGAATGATTCTTATTCTTAAAAATTTTCTTGACAATTTCCACGCCTGTTGTATAGAATAGAAGAGAAAAGAGGAGGGAATGCTATGCAACTTGTTTTACTGACAGCCCTCGGCGTGGGCGGCGCTACTGTGTTCGGCACCGTTCTGGGCTTTATTTTCAAAAATATCTCCCATAAATTCAGCGACATTGTCCTGTCCTTTGCTGCCGGCGTGATGCTGGCGGCGGCAGTGATGGGTCTGATTCTGCCGTCGCTGGAATACGGCGGAGACTGGGGCATTTTCTACGCCGTAACCGGTGTGTTCGCCGGCGCGGTGTGCGTAAACCTGTTTGACCGCCTTGTACCTCACCTGCACCAGCTCAGCGGTGTGGACCAGGAGCAGCACCCCGGCGACACTGCCAAGCTGAACAAAGTACTGCTCTTTGTCACCGCAATCGCCATTCATAACCTGCCCGAGGGCATCGCCGCAGGCGTGGGCTTCGGCTCCGGCAACAACGCAGAGGCCCTTACGGTGGCCGGCGGCATCGCGCTGCAGAATATCCCCGAGGGTATGGTGATTGTAGGACCTATGCTGTCAGCAGGTATAAAACCCGGGCGCACCTTTATCGTTGCGGCCGCCACCGGCCTTGTGGAGGTGCTGGGCACGCTGCTGGGTTACTTTGCCGTGACTCTGTCCACCGCCGTGCTGCCCTTCGCGCTGGCCTTTGCCGGTGGCACGATGCTCTATGTCATCAGCGATGAGATGATTCCCGAGACCCACGCCCACGGCAGTGAGCGGGGCGCCACCTACTCCCTGCTGGCAGGCTTCTGCCTGATGCTCATTTTTGACTTTATTTTAAACTGAAAACAAAAAAGAAACCGGGCGCGCAGTGCACGCCCGGTTTTTATTTACAAGTTATACAGCGGCTCTAAGGGGTCAAACCGCTGGGGTTTGTAGGTCACAGAGCCGATGGGCTTACCCTCGATTCCATACTTGGGATTGTACCCAAATAAGTTTACATAACGTTCCAAATCCGCCTTTTCCATCTCCATCGCCTTCATAACCTCCACGGTCGCCAGCACATCGTCCACCGCCCGGTGGGAATTGACCACCTTGTCGGCAAGACCGTACACCTCAATGGCGTTGCACAGCTTATGGGGGTAGCTGTGGCGGTCTTTGTAAACAGTAAGTAAATCCAGCTTGTCCTTGCCCTTGAGCACAGACGGGTCGCCGTCCCGCAAAAGCAGGTAAAACAGGAAGCTCAGGTCAAAATGGGCGTTGTACGCCAGCAGCAGGGTGTTTCCCGCCACCATATCGGCAATGTCACGGCACAACTGTGTTTTGGGAATACCCCGGCTCTGTAGGTCCTCGTTGGAAATGCCGGTCAGCTGCTGAATCAGCGGCGGCACGCAGCCGCCGGGACTTAAGGCTATCAGCTCGTCATACTCCCGCACCACGGCAATTTCCCCTGCCCGCTGCTCCACCACCACCGCGGCAAACTCAATAATCTCGTCTCTGTGATAGATAAGGCCGGTGGTCTCTGTGTCGAACAGCATCAGCCTGTCATAGCGGTCAAACAAGGTTTGCAGCATATCATTCTCCTTTATACAGCGCCAGCGCCCGGCGGAATTTGCTTTCCTTTAGCGGTGTAAGCTGAAATTCTTCAGCAAGGGTCTTGGCAAAGGCATCGCACAGCTGCACAGTGCCGGCTTTCAGCTCCACCTCCACCTCGCACAGGGGCGCTTCCCTGCCGCCACCGAAGAGAACGCCCTTATCCAGCGCCAGCTCCACAACGCCTCCGGGCAGCACCACGGTCTTGGCTCTGCGGGTGAATTTTGCGCCGCAAACCGGCACAACGCCCTCCTCCATCAGCACAGGCAGCACCTTAGGACAACCCAGCGCCAGAAGCTTATCAACGGCCTGCTCCACAGTAGGACTCTCCGTCTCCCACTCTCCCCGCCCCTGCTTTGCAGGGACTTTTAACGTACAGACCGAGGTGCCGTTTTCCAGCCGTCTGCGCAGGGTATACCACCTGTCGGACAGGGCGCCGGAGGGGGTATCGTAGTAGGTGGTTTCCATAGATATTTCCACCGTTTTCTCGGTGTATGCTTCTTCAATCAGGCGCAATGTCTCCTCTGTCGCCTGAAATTTCAGCTCATACTCCACCGCCATAGCGCCGTCCTCCTCCGAAATTTTTCTTTATTATACACCTTCTTTGTCCTTGGCGCAAGAATCTTTCTCAGATAACCGATTCCGACAGAAAAATCTCTTGCTGCGTGGTAAGATTTTTCTATACACAGGCGACAGGAGCGTGGCGATTATGGTAACGATTCAATCTTATGTGCGGCGGGGACGGCACACCCTGCAGCGGTGGCTGGTAGACCCCCGGGTACATACACTGCTGCGGGGCGGGGGGTATTTTGCCGCCGGCTTTGTTTTCAGCGCAGCCAGTTTGGGGCAGGGACTTCTCCCTCTGTCCGCCTCCCTTGTTTGCGCCTGCGGCGGGTGGTCGGCGGTGCTGACCGCCTTGGGCGGCGCGCTGGGCTACCGCATTTTCTGGAGCGCAGAGCTGCAGCCGCTGTTATGGCTGACTGCCGCCCTGTGCGCGGCGCTGCTGCTGGGGCAAAAACGCATCAGCCGGGATACGCCCTTGCTGCTGCCTGCCATTGCAGGACTGATTGTGGCCTCCTCCGGCGTGCTGTTCCAGACGCTCAGTATGGACAACACGCCCATTGCCCTGTATTTGATTCGGGTAGGTCTGGCCGCCGGTGCTGCCTGGCTGTTTGCACAGGTGCGCAAGGGGCGCAATCCGGTGCTGGAGTGGCTGACCTGCGGTCTGGCGGTGCTGGCACTGGTGCAGATTGTGCCTGTAAAGTGGTTTTCTCTGGGTTTCTTTGCCGCAGGCGCGTTGGCAGTGGTGGGGGCATTCCCCGCGGTGGCGATTGCCGGTCTTGCGCTGGATTTATCCCAAGTGACCCCCGTACCTATGACTGCCGCGCTGGTGCTGGCATACTTAATCCGGTTGCTGCCGGGAAAACTGGGGCGGGCAGGCAGTCTTGCGCCCGGGGTTACATACCTTCTGGTAATGTGGCTGTGTAATATGTGGGATGTCATTCCCCTGCCGGCGCTGGTATCCGGCGCGCTGGTGGGCAGCTTTCTGCCTGTACCGGGGCGACTGCCCCACAGACGGGGTGAGACCGGCGCGGCGCAGGTACGGTTGGAGCTGGCTGCCGGTGTGCTGGCGCAGACCCAGCAGCTGCTCTTGGAAGCGCCGGAAGTACCCGTAGACGAGGACGCGCTGGTAACCCGGGCAGCAGAACGGGCGTGCGGCAGCTGTCCCAACCGGAAAAGCTGCAAGGACACCCAGCGCATTGGTATGCTGCCGGGGCTGCTCCTCCACAAGCCGTTGCTGCAGACAGAGGAGCTGCCCATTATTTGCAGAAAAAGCGGGCGGTTTTTAGCAGAGCTGCACCGCTCACAGGAGCAGCTGCGCTCCATTCGGGCAGACCGCCAACGGCAAAAAGAGTACCGGGCCGCGGTAATTCAGCAATATCAGTTTCTATCCAATTTCCTCCGTGACCTGTCGGACAGGCTCTCCAGGCGGACGGAGCTTACCGCCGTATATTCGGCGCGGGTGGCTGTATTCGGCAACCGCCCAGAGGAGGAGAACGGCGATCGGTGTCTGCGTTTTTCCGGCACGGAAGGACGGTACTACGTGCTGCTGTGTGACGGTATGGGTACAGGCTTGGGCGCGGTGCAGGAGGGGCGGACCGCCGGCAATATGCTGCGGCGGCTGCTAAGCGCCGGGTATCCCGCCGAGTATGCCCTGCGCAGCATCAACAGCCTGTGCGCCCTGCGGGACAGAGCCGGCGCCGTGACCATAGACTTAGCGGAAATCCAGCTGACCTCCGGCAAGGTGTGTCTGTACAAATGGGGTAGTGTCCCCTCCTACTTAATCAGCGCCGTGGGGGCGGAAAAAATCGGCACCGCCTCTCCCCCGCCCGGCCTGTCCGTCACCGACTACCGGGAGTGTATCGAAAAGTTGTCCCTGCGGCGGGGACAGCTTCTGGTGATGGTCTCTGACGGCATCAGCGAGGCAGACGCTCTGCGGTGCTGCGTAGACGGGGTGGGAAAGACCCCCGGCGAGGTAGCGGTCGCTCTGCTCAGCGCCGGCGAGGCGGGCGGGCAGGACGATGCCACCGTTGTGACCATTTCTTTAGAGCCGGCAACAGAGTAAACAAAAAGGCGGTGCAACTTGGTTGCACCGCCTTCGTTCTATATTACTCGTCGTTCTTGGCTTCGTCGATAATCTTCTGCTGGTTGGCCTTAGGCACTTCCTCGTAGCGGACAAACTCCAGCGTGAAGGAGCCGCGTGCCTGGGTCATTGCCCGCAGGTCGATGGCGTAGCTGCTCATTTCAGCCATAGGCACTTCCGCCTCAACAACGGTGTTGCCGTCTGCATCGGGATTCATACCCAGAGGACGGCCGCGGCGCTTGCTCAGGTCACCCATTACGTCGCCCACGTAGGACTCGGGAACGGTAACTGCCAGCGCGCCCACAGGCTCC
Source organism: Faecousia sp. (assembly GCA_045635645.1). Taxonomy (GTDB): domain Bacteria; phylum Bacillota; class Clostridia; order Oscillospirales; family Oscillospiraceae; genus Faecousia. The sequence goes on from JAZTWB010000091.1 coordinate 8,154, forward strand.
AGCAGGGTAGGCATTGCGTTGGGCATAGCCTCCTTGAATGCCAGGATAGCTGCCAGCTTAAATGCCATTTCGTTGGAGTCAACAGGGTGGTAAGAGCCATCGTAGAGAACGGCCTTCAGACCAACCATAGGATAGCCGGCCAGAGGTCCCTTCAGAACGGCTTCCTGAATACCCTTTTCAACAGCGGGGTTGAAGTTCTTGGGAACGGCGCCGCCGACGACTTCCACATCGAAAATCAGTTCGTCCTGCTCTTCCTGGGGAGAGAAGCGATCCCAAACGTCACCGAACTGGCCGGAACCGCCGGTCTGCTTCTTGTGACGGCCGTGGGCCTCAACGGTCTTCTTAATCTTCTCACGGAAGGCAATCTTTGCGGGGCTCAGCTCAGCGTCCACACCGAAGCGGCTCTTGAGCTTGGCAATCAGAACGTCCAGCTGCTGGTCGCCTGCGCCGGAGATAACCAGCTGATGGGTCTCGGCGTTGCTGACCACGCTGAAGGAGGGATCTTCTTCGTTCAGGCGGTTCAGGCCGGTGCCCACCTTATCTTCCTGGCCCTTGACCTTGGGGGCAATGGCCTGGGAGTAGCAGGGAGCGGCATAGGGGATGCCCTTCAGAGAAACGACCTTTCTGGGATCGCAGAGGGTATCGCCGGTCTTGACCTTGTCCATCTTGCCGATGGCGCCGATGTCGCCGCAGGAGAGAACCTTCACTTCGGTGTTCTTCTTGCCGCACATAGCGTACAGACGGCCCAGCTTCTCGGTCTCGCCGGTACGGGCGTTGACCAGAGTGGTGTCGGAGGTGATCTCACCGGAGAGCACCTTGATGTAGGAATACTTGCCGTACTGGGCGGAAACGGTCTTGAAAACGAAAGCGGAGGGAACGCCGCCGGGAGAAACCACGAACTCTTCCACCTTGCCATCCTGGGTGGTGGCCT
>JAZTWB010000092.1:0-9601 GCA_045635645.1 Faecousia sp.
CCTAGGGTTCGAATCCCTACCTCTCCCCCAACAAAACCACCCGCCTTCGGGCGCCTGATTTTGTTGGCGGAGGGTGGGATTCGAAAGGACGGCACCAGTCCGCAGACTGGTGTAAATAAGTGTCCGGTGGACACTTATTTAGTCCGTGGGAGAATCCATAGGCTTATGAACGCACCCAGTATGGGTGTGGGCATAAGCCTATTCCTTTGTCCGCACAGGTTACAAGCGGTTATTTTCTCTAATCGGCAAATTTTTATTGTGTTTCGCCTTTTTTCGTGGTAAAATGACAAAACTATACATACTGCGCAGAAGGACGGTACATATGCTGAAACAAATCATTGCTCTACTGCTTATATTGCCCCTTTTGCTGCTTTTTACAGGCTGCACCCCCGCTATCTCCGCAGAGGTTACAGACGCCTCCACTACACAAGGCACTCCGGAGACTTCACAGGAGACCACCACTGCAGAAACAACCACCGAGGAAACCCTCACCGAAGCGCCTACTGACGCCCCTACTGAGGCACCCACCGAGGCTCCTACGGAAGCCCCCACAGAGCCACCTACCGAGCCGCCGCTGCAGATCGTTCCCCCGGAGCTTGTGGCATTGGCTGAAATCTGGAAGCCGCTGTGCAACGAATATATCAGCCTGCGGACCTCCCCCGGCGGCACAAGGCTGATTGCCAAAATTCCCGCAGATGCGAAGATTTCTCTGCTGCAGTGGGTAGGCCGATATGCGCTGGTTTCCTACGAGGGGAAACAGGGCTACGTACTTGCCGACTATATTCAGCCGGCGCAGGAGAATTATTTTTCTGAAAATCTGTCTGTCATTGCGCCCACGGATACATACACCTATGACCAGATGCTTGCGGATATTCAAGCATTACAAGCAAAATATCCCAACCGTTTCACCACGGACTCCATCGGCAAAAGCGAAGAGGGACGGGATCTGCCTGTGCTGATTGTCGGCAGTCCGCAGGCGGAGTACCACGTGCTTTTGCAGGGTGCGATACACGGGCGGGAGCATTTTACCGCGTGGCTTCTGATGGCCATTGCCGAGTACTCTATGATGCATAACCTTATCGGCGATGCAGTATGCTACCACATCATTCCAATGACGAATCCCGACGGTGTGGCAATTTCTCAAACAGGCTATCTGAATCAAAACCAACGGGAAATCTATGAAAGTGACCTGCTTGCCGGCTTCACCAGCTTAAATGCAAGCGCCTACGCCCGTCAGTGGAAGGCCAATGCAATCGGCGTGGATTTGAATCGGAATTTCCCATCCGGTTGGGAAGTAAGTGACGAGCGCCCGGGCGCATCCTCCGAAAAGTTCCGGGGGTCGCGGCCTTTCACCGTTACAGAAACACAGGCGCTGCAAAATTACACCTTAAGCCGGCATTTTGATGCAACCTTAAGTTTTCACAGCCACGGAAGCGTCATATTCTATAAATACGGCACCAGGCAACCTGTGAACAGCCAGTCTTACAGCTTCGCTCAAAAAATCGCAGAGCTGACCGGTTACTGGCTGTCGGAATATGACGGCACCACCGGTGCAGGCTACAAGGACTGGGCAATGGACGAATTGGGAATCCCCTCTCTCACCATTGAGGTGGGCAGTACGGAGCCGCCTCTGGCTCTGCGGGATATTTACAACACCTTTGCCCGCTGCAAGGACATTCTCCCCACAGTGGCTGCCTGGCTGCTGCAAGCATAACAGGAGGCGTATTATGACACCGAAGGCTATCTTTTTTGATTTGGACGGCACACTCACCGATTCCGGCGAAGGCATTATCAACTGCGCCACACTGGCACTGGAGCATTTTGGACTGCCCGTACCCTCCCGGGAGGAGATGGGCGTATTCGTCGGCCCTCCTCTGGATGAGACCTTCATTTCCTTCGGCGTACCCAAAGAAAAGGCCCAGGAGGCCATTGACGTGTTTCGCAGCCGGTATCTGGTGGTGGGCAAGTTTGAAAACAGTCCCTACCCCGGCATCGAAAACCTGCTGAAAACCTTAAAAAGTCAAGGACACCGGCTTTTTGTAGCCACCTCCAAGCCGGAGACCACCGCTGTGGAAATTCTGAACAAATTCGGTCTTTCCCAATACTTTGAGATGATTTGCGGCGCTACGCTGGACGGCACGCGTTCCCACAAGGCGGACGTGATTGCCTATCTGCTTGACAAAATCGGCACACCGGAAAATATCCTTATGGTGGGCGATACGGAATTCGACGTTCTGGGTGCTGCCGCCCACGGCATTGCCACCATCGGCGTCTCCTGGGGCTACGGAAAGGTGTCCGCTATGGAGCAAGCCGGCGCAGCTGCCATTGCCCACACGATGGATCAGCTGCTGTCTATCCTCAATTCTTAAAAATTAAAAGCACGCATTTTAATGCGTGCTTTTTTATATTATACAGGAAATAGATTGGAAAGCCAGATAACCAGCGGCAGCACAAGGGACAGCAGGCTGACCAGCCACGGCAATAAAATTTTTCGGGAGCACAGCATCATCACCAGGCACACAACCGTCACCACAAAGGGAAACATCGCTGCGATTCCCCGGGAAAACTGCATTACCTCACCGGCAAAAAGATTCACCGTCACCGCCTCCGGCAGCAGCCGCATATTCCGCAGCGCCAGTGCCGCGCCGCAAATCAACACGGGAATGGACAGCACCATACTGCGAAACCGGTAGGCCCATTTACCCAACAGCTTCAGCACGAAGCCAACCTTACTGAAAAATGCCAGCACCTTCTTTGTGCCTTCCTTTTCCGTAAAATCAATCCATCTGTCGGAAAGAAGCATATTCCCTCACCTCCGGTCAAAAGCTTGTCTTTTCTGCTATTTTATCACGAAACGCGCTTCCTTGCAAGGGTATTTTCTGCCAGTGCTGCGGTGTTTCTAATTGGTCCGTTTTTTTGGACTCTTACTCCTTTATACTGGTAGCATAGAATATAGCAAGGAGGTATTCCAATGAAAACTGCTGTCTGTAAATCCAACTACCGTTCTGCCGCACCCTACCCCAATGCCGCCACCCGTCGGGAGGTGCTTCACAAGGCGCTGGACACTCTGCTGGTAACCGCCAGCGGTATGGGGCTTGCCGCCACACTGCTGCTACTGACTACGCTGCTGTAATCACTTCTTTTTATTGTCCCGGTACAAAGCCGCAAGGCCCTTGATCAGCAAATCCTTATCGTAAATCATAGGGGTTTTACACAAGGGAACAATGAACTTTGCAATGCCGCCGGTGGCAATCACTGTGGTTTTGCAGCCAAGCTCCTGCTCCATTCGCTCCACCATACCGTCCAGCATACTGGCAGTGCCCATCATAATGCCGGAGCGCATAGCGTCAATGGTATTTCTGCCGATGGCCCGTTTGGGCTGATCCAGCTGCAGACCGGGCAGCAGCGCTGTCCGCTCTGTCAGCGCATCCATAGAAATCCGCACGCCGGGAATAATACAGCCGCCGATGTGGGCGCCGTTTTGGTCCAGCACGGACATTGTGGTTGCAGTACCCATATCAATGACAATCAGCGGCGGCTTATGCTCCCGCAGAGCTGCCACGTCTGCCACCACCAAATCGGCGCCGGTCTGACCGGGATTCTCAAGACGAATATCCAGACCCGTCTTAATGCCGGGGCCTACCACCAAGCTCACCTTTCCGGTGAGCTTTTTCACTGCCGTCTGGAAAGAATTAAGCACCTGCGGCACCACCGAGGAGATAATACTGCCCTCAATATCCTCCGGGCGCACACCGTACACATCCAGCAGAATCTTCAAATCCACACAGTACTGGTCCGAGGTTTTGGTGGCCTCTGTGCGCAGTCTTGCCTCAAAAACAATGGCATCATCCTGCACACCGCCCAATACAATATTAGAGTTACCGATGTCGATGGTTAGAATCATAACATTTCCTCCAAATCTTTTTCCGTCAGCAGATAGCAGGCGGTAATTTCCCCGCCGTCTATTTCCGCAACGCCTGCAGAATGGGCGGCACTGCCGGGATTTAAGACCCACAGTCCGTCATCCTCCCGGTGACAGTCCGGCACGTGGGTATGTCCGTAGAAAACCGCCTGGGCACCACTGCGCCGGGCATCTGCCAGAAGACCGCCGATGCCGGACTTTACGCGGTGGTTATGCCCGTGGGTCATATAGGTCATCACGCCGCCCAGCTGCAGGCACAGCATTTCCCGGGCGTGTACCGGACAGCGGTATCGGCCGCAGTTGCCTGCCACTTGATATAGTGGAACGTGGGAAAAGTCCTCTGCCAGCGCCTCTGCGTCGTCATAATGATCACCTAAATGCACTACCGCGTCCGGCCGGACGATATCCATACACTTACGCATAAACCGCAGGCTGGAATGGGAGTCTGAAAAAATCAGCACTTTCATATTCACCAATGCTTCCTCTCGAGCATATACTATTTCAGATGTATTATAGCAGGCATTTGGACAGGAGGCAATCATATGCAGAAAAAAAATCAGGATTTTTCGATGGAAGAGATTATGCGTCTGGCAAAAAGCCCCGCAGGACAGCAGCTGATTGCCCTGCTCAAACAGAAGGACACCGCCAAGCTGGAGCAGGCGGTCTCCCAAGCCAAGCTGGGAGATTATGCCCAGGCTGGCCAAACCCTAAGCGCTATGCTCTCTACACCGGAAGCACAGGTGCTGCTAAAGGAACTGGGAGGTAAATGATGGAAGATATGGAGTCCCAGCTGAGCGCCATTCTGGGCAATCCCCAGATGATGGAGCAAATTATGTCCATTGCGCAGAATTTTCAGTCCGAGCCGCCGCCCCAACCGCAGCCATCTTCCCCTCTGGGGGAGATTGACTTTGCCACCGTGCAGAAGCTGACCTCCCTGATTGGAAAGACGGGGATTGATGGACAGCAAAGAGCGCTTTTGCAGGCGCTTCACCCCTACTTAAGCAGCCAGCGGATTCAAAAGCTGGAAAAGGCTATGCGCGCGGCAAAGCTGGCGGGTATGGCTTCGATATTCTTCTCCAACACAGGCAGGTGAGACGATGTATAACCGCTATATCCCCCAACAGGACGGCACCCACCGGAGAAACCGGGTAGAGGAACAACCTCCTGTTCAACCGCCACCCCCTGCCGAGCCGCCCGCTCCCCCGCCCCAGCACCATCTGCCACCAGTGGCAGGAAATATCGGCGGCTTTCTCCGGCACTTAATTCCCAAGGATTTCGACACCGGGGATTTGATTGTGGTGCTGCTGCTCCTGCTGATGGCAGGTGACAAGCCCGAGGACCGGAACACCGCGCTGCTGACCTTGGCGCTGTACTGCTTCTTGTAAAAACACCCCGTCACCTTTGGTGACGGGGTATTGCTTTAAATCACTTTCTTGCCTGCAAGGAATATCTGCTGCACATTGATATCATCATCGAATACCACAATGTCTGCGTCCTTACCTGCCTTCAATTCACCCTTGTTTACCTGCAGAATTCGTGCAGGCACCTTGGTGAACATCTTCACAGCCGTGGGAACGGAGTAGCCGCAATCCTTGACAATGGTGCGAATCAGCACATCTGCCGTTGCCACACTGCCGGCGAAGGCGCTTCTGTCCTTCAGCTTGCAAACACCGTCTTCCACAATGTAGTCGATGCCACTCATAGTGCCCTCTTTCACATCAGTGCCGGCAATTTGAATGCTGTCGGTAATCAAGGCCACCTTGTCTGTACCCTTGCTTTTGATAATCAGACGAATCAGTTCGGCGGGCAGATGTCTGCCGTCGGCAATAATCTCCACGTACATATCGTCTTCTAAATACGCCGTTTCCACAATGCCCAGCCGGCGGAAGCCGTGGTCACGGGTGATTGTGGAGGTACAGGAGTAGAAATGGGTGATAAGGTTGCACCCATTTTCCATTGCCACCTTCATATCCTGGTAGATCGCATCACTGTGTCCTGCGGAGGCGACCACGCCGTTGGCAGTCAGGAATGCGCAGAACTTGCCGTTTTCGTCGTTTTCCGGGGCGTAGGTCCAGCGTTTGACTGCCTTGCCGTGTTCCTTGATAAGGCTTTCGTACTCCTCCGGCACGGGAGGGGTGATAAAATCCGTATTCTGGGCGCCGCACTGTTTTGGAGACAGATACGGTCCCTCCAAATGAGTACCCAGAATGGTGGGTGCTCTGCCGCTTTCCATCGCTTTTTCCACATTGATGGTGGACTGCTTCAGCACCTGAAAACGGTCTGTGGTCAAAGTAGGCAGAATGCAGGTGGTGCCATAGCGCAGGTGATAGTTACAGCCATTGATAACCTCCTCCACCGAGCTGTCGGTAAAGGCATAACCGCCGGCGCCGTGGGTGTGCATATCGATGAAGCCGGGAGCCACATAGCTGCCTGTGCAGTCATAGAGCTTTTCGCAGGGCAGTTCCTGTGTGTCCAGCTTGGCGATTTTCCCGCTGTCCAGATAGACATATCCGTCAAACAGGTCTTCGCCCACGATTATTTTATCACTTTTGATTCCAATCATAAAATCACCGTTTTTATTTCAGTCTCTTAAACTTCAGGCGGATTGTGTGCTTCTTCTTGGAGATGCTCAAATCCTCAAAGTGGGCCTGGGCATCGTCGTTACCCAACTGGGCGCAGCGGGCATCATTGGTGAGAATCTTCTTCAGGTCCTTCACTTCGCCCTCCACCTTAGAGACGCTGGAAACTATGTACTTTCTGCCGCCGCATGTGTAACGGAAGTTTACGGGATATACCTCGCCCTCACCGTAGATGGTGAACAGAACATAATCAATAGGCTTATTCTCCATAGCCATACGGACAGTATTGATGCCGTCGACTACCTTGGCGCCGGAGTTATGAACTGTTGCGGGAACGGACTTGTCCTTGTAGACAATCTCTACGGTCATCTTGGGTGTGCCGTGAATGCAGTAGAGCATCAAGTCGGCATAGAAAACACCGTGCTTTTCGTTCTTCTCCAGCTGGTCAATCATCGCATTATACTGGTTTTCTCTGCCCAGGTAATGCTTGTCAAACTTGTTCTCAAAGGACTTGATGCCCACGCGGTATCTTGTCCACATCTCCTGACCCAGCTCATAGGCTTCCCGGTTAAGCTGCTTCATTTGCTCCAGCTGCATAATGAAATAGGCAGGCTTTTTGCTGCGGGTTTCGTAGTTATCAAAGGCTTCCAGACAAACCTTCTGGCGAAGCATTCCCAAATATCCGTCAATCCGGAAGCGGTACAGGTCCAAAAGAACATCCTTCTGCAGACCCGCGGGCATTGTCTCGGAAATTTCCTTCAGCCGCTCTATGGCATAGCCCGAAACGTGCAGTCCGTGGTAGCGCGCCAAGGTGTAGTTTTCACAAATCTGCAGATTGTTGGGCTGGTAGCTGGCGGCATCGGTCTCCAGATTCAGGGCAATTTTTGCTGCCTCTTCGCTGCCCAGGAATTCCGCATAGACCTTCACCCGGTCTTCTTCCTTAATTCTGCCGCTCCACAGTCTGCCGGCGTAGGCGTTGGTGGGATAGGAGCAGAGGTAGAAATTGGTGGTACGAATCCACGCAGTCATCAGCGCGCCCATAGGCTTATACTTGCTGGCGTAGTGGGTGAGGGTATCGATATTGAACAGGGTACCACTCTTGTTTGCATAGGTGCAGAACATATACCGGAAGCCCAGTTCATCATAGTACTTAAAATAGTCTCTCTTCTTGCGGCCTACCCAGTGACCGGGGATTTCGTCCTGGATAAACTCGTAGTTCCAGGTGCACATAATGATGTCTCTGGGGAGTCTGTCCACGATGTCTAAGTATACGAAAAAGTCGTCCCACATCATCATCGTTCTGCCGAAGGACTTCACCAGATTGTAGGTGCGCATTACGTGCTCATAGTACAAGTCCTGCTTGCTCTCGCCGTTTCTGTACCGCTCCATACACTTGTCGCACACGGCAAAGTCAAAGGGCTCGTCAAGACCTGCGTGGACATACTGGCTGGTGAACAGCGGAATCACCTGGCAGTAGTAGGTGTCCAAAAACGCCATCGCCTCGGGATTACTCAGACAGGCGCAGTCACCTACACCGGTACGAAGGCCTCTGCCATTAAGCTCTGCGTCGCCGCCACACTCGCTCATATACGCCAGCTGGGGATGGCGCATAAAGTTCTCCACGTGGGCAAGGTTTTCAAGGGCAGGGATAATGTCGATGCCCCGCTCATTGCCGTAGGCAACAATCTCCTTGATTTCCTCAACAGAGTAGGACTCATCCTCCCGGAAGAAGGGAACGCAGTCCACTCTGACCATTGCTTCTAAGTACAGGAACACGGAATTGTAGCCGTTTTCCTTGGCAAAATCGATATAGTCCTTAATGTACTGCACCGATTCCTTTTGGCGGGCCAGATCGATTTGCAGGCTGATGAGTTCTAACTTCTTTTTCATTTATAAGTACTCCTTATTTCAGCAGCGCGGCGCTGTCAGCATCGGTGTACATAATAGCATTGGGGTGCTTTCTCATAGCGGTTGCGGGAACTGCCTCGGAAATTTCTGCGTTCATCGTGTCGTAAACAGCCTGTGCCTTCTTATCGGTGGGAACGACACAGAACATATACTTGGCAGAAACCATCGTGGGAATGGTCAAAGTAACGGCATACTGGGGAACTTCGTCCAGAGTGTCGAAGGTCTTATCGTTGACCTGCTGGTTACGGCAAACCTCGTCCAGCTTAACCGCCTTGATGACAGCCTTGTCATTGAAGTCGGCAACGGGGGGATCGTTGAAGGCCAGGTGGGCATTCTCGCCAATGCCGCACAGCACAACATCAATCTTTCTGGAGCTGAGCAGCTCGGTGTAGTTCTTGCAGACAGTGTCCACATCGCCGCTGCCTACGTAGTTGACGCTCTTGAGGTTTACCTTGTCAAAGATGGTGGTCTTCAGGTAGTAGGCGAAGGTCTTTTCGAACTTGTCCTCCAGGCCGATGTACTCGTCCATATGGAAGGCATTGATCTTGGACCACTCCACATCCTCGGTCAGCAGGTGCTTCAGGACATCGTTCTGAGAAGGCGCTGCTGCAAAGACCATATTGATTTCGTCCTGGGTCTTCAGAAGCTCGCGAATTTTCTCCGCGGCGTCCTTGGCGGCTGCCTTACCCATATCGTCACGGGTGGCAAAAACCTTACAAGTGAGATTGTCTTTTTTTACTTCTTTAATGCACATAATAAATCTTCTCCTTTTATGGAATTATCTACCTGAATATTATACCATAGCTTACAGAATTGTAAATAGAAAAACGGCTTTTTTGTGTAGATATTCCAGTAATATTCCGTTTTTTGAGAAAATCAAATTCCGTTCGGTTATAGCTTGACAGAGGATGAGGGATTCGAATCCCTCAAGCTGTAAAAGAAAAAACAAAATAGCCTTGTGTCCACACCCATCCGGGGGCGTTCACAAGGCTATAGATTCTCCCACGGGCTAACAAAGTGTCCACCTGCATATTGGGACGGAGGATGAGGGATTCGATTTAATCAATGAGCGGCTCCGTCGAGCCGTCGCCGGCGGCGCTCATCCGCGCCGCATTTAGATGGGTTCGAATCCCTCACTCTGCAAAAGAAAATAGCGAACACCATAAAGGTGTTCGCTATTTTCTGGCAGAGG